>NZ_JAPCIZ010000082.1:0-17218 GCF_027707725.1 Aeromonas sp. QDB25
CCGCACATGTTACTCTTTGAGCTGGCTCTAGGCGACTTCCTTGGACTATCTCGGACAACAAAAAACCCGCAAAGCCTTATGCTATGCGGGTTTCTGGTCTTTCTCGTTCCTACTCGGAACATTATTTGGTGGCCCCTGGGGGACTTGAACCCACGACCAATCGATTATGAGTCGACTGCTCTGACCAACTGAGCTAAGGGGCCATTGATGCTGGTTAGCGGCGTGGATTATAGGGGATGGCGGATACCCCGTCCATAGTCAGATCAACCACTTGGCGAGATTTCATCCATATTCAAGCGGTTCCATGACCCCTCTTCACGCCCATGCCAGCACGGATAAAACAAAGCCCCGCATGGCGGGGCTTTTTGTTGCAATGTCAGACTGACAAAACCCGGGACTACTCGTCCAGGAAGCTGCGCAGCACTTCCGAGCGGCTCGGATGACGCAGCTTGCGCAGGGCCTTGGCTTCGATCTGACGGATACGCTCACGGGTGACGTCGAACTGCTTGCCCACTTCCTCGAGGGTGTGGTCGGTGTTCATGTCGATACCGAAGCGCATGCGCAGTACCTTGGCTTCCCGTGCGGTCAGCCCGGCCAGCACTTCGCGGGTCGCGTTGCGCAGGCTCTCGCTGGTGGCCGCATCCGCTGGCAGAGCCAGGGTGGTATCTTCGATGAAGTCGCCCAAGTGGGAGTCTTCATCATCACCGATGGGCGTCTCCATGGAGATGGGCTCCTTGGCGATTTTCAGTACCTTGCGGATCTTGTCTTCCGGCATGCCCATACGCATGGCCAGCTCTTCCGGGTTCGGTTCACGACCCATCTCCTGCAGCATCTGGCGGGAGATACGGTTGAGCTTGTTGATGGTCTCGATCATGTGCACCGGGATACGGATGGTACGGGCCTGATCCGCGATGGAGCGGGTAATGGCCTGACGGATCCACCAGGTGGCATAGGTCGAGAACTTGTAGCCGCGACGATATTCGAACTTGTCGACCGCCTTCATCAGACCGATGTTGCCCTCCTGGATCAGATCCAGGAACTGCAGACCGCGGTTGGTGTACTTCTTGGCGATGGAGATAACCAGACGCAAGTTGGCCTCAACCATCTCTTTCTTCGCACGGCGGGCTTTGGCCTCACCAATGCTCATGCGGCGGTTGATATCCTTGATCTGGGCAATCGACAGACCGGTCTCTTCTTCGATCTGCTGCAGCTTGCCGATGGAACGCAGGACTTCTTCGTCCATCTCGAGCAGGCGGGGAGACCACGCCTTGCCGGCCTGCTTCTGGTATTCGAACCAGGCAGTTTCGCACTCGTTGTTGGTGAAGGCCGCGACGAAGGTCTTCTTCGGCATCTTGGCCTGCTCAACGCAGAGCTTCATGATGATGCGCTCCTGCACGCGGACACGCTCCATCATCTCCCGCATGTTGTTGACCAGGCGATCGAACTGCTTGGGCATCAGGCGGAATTGACGGAAGACATCGGCCAGCTGGGCGATGGCATTCTGGGTGTCGTCGTGGGCACGGCCATTCTGCTGAATGGAGAGACGAGTCACCTCGTACTGAGCACGCAGTTCGCCGAATTTCTCGCGAGCGACTTCCGGATCCGGACCACCGTCGCCATCATCGTCGGAGTTGTCACCGTCTTCGTCTTCGTCCTCATCTTCGTCTTCGTCTTCGTCGGCGAGGTCGTCCTCGCTGAGCTCGGAGCCGATATGAGTGGCGGTCGGTGCGACGTCATCCACTTCGTTCGGATCGATGAAGCCGGAGATGATGTCGGACAGGCGAAGCTGCTCGGCTTCGTACTTGTCGTACTGTTCGAGCAGATAGGTGATGGCTTCAGGGTACTCGGCGACGGAGCTTTGTACCTGGTTGATACCGTCTTCAATCCGCTTGGCGATGTCGATCTCGCCTTCGCGGGTCAGCAGTTCGACGGTACCCATTTCCCGCATGTACATGCGGACGGGATCGGTCGTGCGACCAATCTCAGATTCAACAGATGCCAGAGCCTGGGCCGCTGCTTCGGCAGCGTCCTCATCGGCGGTACCACCTTCAGCCATGATAAGGTCATCGGCATCCGGAGCGTTTTCAACCACTTGAATGCCCATATCGTTGATCATCTGGATGATGTCTTCGATCTGGTCTGAATCGACAATGTCTTGCGGGAGGTGATCGTTCACCTCGGCATAGGTCAGGTAGCCCTGTTCTTTACCTTTGGCAACGAGGAGTTTAAGCTGAGACTGCGGGGTTTGCTCCATAGAACTCATCCGGTTGGTGTTGCTAGGTTGCGCGTACAGTGCGCTGCTGCGCAAATAGCCAATTCTAATAGAAAACCGCCAGACATGCTATGTCTGGTTGCGGCGTCGGTCATGAGAAACCCCTGCCCGCAGTGTTGTCGGGGCCAGGTGGTTATAAAGTGTTTGCTTTCAATCCCGTCGATTCGGGCAACGCTATTCATATTGGGACTGCTCACTCAAATATCAAGCCCCACTCTCATTTCTTTTCTCAATCTGCACCTCTCTGATCAGCATCATCAGCTCCTGAGTTTCCTCAGAGCTTAGCCCTTCCTGCGCCACCTTGGCCTGCAATTCTTCGATCCGTTGCTTCAGGAAAAGGTTGATGAAACCGACAAAGGTATCCTGTAATTCTCCCAGAATATCGGGCTCCTGGTCGAGCTTTACCTCTTCAAACAGGTCATGCATCGCCAGCTGGGCAAGTATTTCTCCCTCTTTTGTGCCGCGCCAATGCTCCAGCAGGATACCCGTTGTCACTCCCGGCTGGATCAGGATCTGCTGGTGCAGTTGCAGCAGGAAAGGGATCCCCTGCAGGCGCAACCCGGCCAACTCGGGCATGGCCGGCAGCTCGGCGGTGATCGCCGGATACTGCACCATCAGGGCCAGAGCCCTGCGGATCGGCGTCAGTTTGGTCGCCTTGGGTTTGTTGACTTCCACCTTGGGCTGGCTGTTGCGGGCAAACAGCTCGGTAATCCGCTGCTTGTTTTCTCCCCAACGCATCATGCTGGAGAGGCGGGTGATCAGTCCCTCGCGGGTGAACCCTTCCGGCACACGGCGGATAAGTTCTGCGGCCTTGTTGGCCACTTCAAACTTGCCTGCCTCACCGGAAAGAGCCGCATCGCGCCCGAGGCGTTCGAACATGAAATCCGCAAACGACTGGGCCTTGTCGAGCAGCGCTTCGAACCCCTCCTTGCCGATCTGGCGTACCAGCGAGTCGGGATCCTCGCCATCCGGCAAAAAGACGAACTTGAGTTCACGGCCGTCCTGCAGGTGGGAGAGCGCGTTATCCAGCGCCCGCCAGGCCGCTTCCCGACCGGCGTTGTCGCCGTCGTAGCAACAGACCACCTCTGCCGTGGTACGGAACAGGGTGTGGATGTGATCGCTGGTGGTCGCAGTCCCCAGTGCCGCCACCGCATAGTCGATGTCGTACTGGCCGAGCGCCACCACATCCATGTAGCCTTCCACCACAAGGATCCGGCGCGGATCCTTGTGTGCCTGCTTGACCTCATAAAGGCCGAACAGCTCTCGCCCCTTGTGGAAGATGGGGGTTTCGGGGGAGTTCAGGTACTTGGGCGTGCCATCCCCCAGCACTCGGCCACCGAAGCCGATGACCCGGCCGCGTTTGTCCCGGATCGGAAACATGATGCGATCGCGGAAACGATCGTAGCTGCCCGGGCCGCTGTCACGGGGGATCAGCATACCGCCCGAAATCAGCAGTTGTTCGTGATCCCTACTGGCGCCAAAGCGGCGACGCACCTGATCCCAGTCCCCAGGGGCATAACCGATGTTGAAGCGCTTGACCACCTCGCCAGTCAGGCCCCGGCCTTTCAGGTACTCCACCGCCTGAGGCGCGTTCTTGAGATTGCTCTCGTAGAAGCGCGCAATCTGGTTCATCAGCTCGAACAGATCCTTGCTGACGGCTGGTTGGCTATGGCTTGATCCACCCGCCGTTTGCTCACGGGGGACCTGCATACCGTGCAGGCTTGCCAGCTCTTCGATGGCATCGGGGAATTCCAGGCCGTCGTACTCCATGACAAAGCCGATGGCATTGCCGTGGGCACCACAACCGAAACAGTGATAGAACTGCTTCTCCTGGCTGACGGTAAAGGAGGGGCTTTTTTCGTTATGAAAAGGGCAGCAAGCCTGGTAGTTCTTACCGGCTTTCTTCAACCGCACACGGGAGTCGATCAACTCGACTATGTCCGTGCGTACGAGCAGATCATCGATAAAGGATTGCGGGATCCTGCCAGCCATAACCGTCCTGTTTCATTGCATAGGAAATAAAAAAGCCGCGCATTCCAATGGGAAGCACGGCTTCTTCGACCAAACAAGAGAATTGCCTGTTACGCCAAGCGGGTTTTCACCTGAGCACTGACGACGCCGACATCGGCACGCCCCTGAATTTTTGGCTTCAAGACAGCCATGACTTTACCCATGTCAGCCATGACGGCAGCACCACTTTCAGTGATGGCTTGCTCGATCAGGGCGGCAATTTCGTCTGCGGTCAGCTGTTGTGGCAGGAACTCCTGCAGCACAACGATCTCGGCGGACTCTTTGTCGGCGAGATCCTGGCGACCGGCAGCTTCAAACTGGCTGATGGAATCGCGACGCTGTTTGACCATTTTGGTCACGACGGCGAGGATCTCTTCATCATTGAGCTCGACACGGGTATCGACTTCACGCTGCTTGATTTCTGCCATCAACAAGCGGATAGCACCCAACCGAGGCTTGTCTTTGGCAAGCATGGCGAGCTTTTGCTGATCCTTGAGTTGATCCTTCAGAGACACGGCATGATCCCTTGATTAGTACAGGCGGATACGACGTGCGTTTTCGCGGGACAGCTTCTTGGCGTGACGCTTGACAGCGGACGCTTTGGCGCGCTTGCGAATGGTAGTCGGCTTCTCGTAGAACTCACGGCTACGAACTTCGGACAGGATACCGGCCTTTTCGCAAGAACGCTTGAAGCGACGCAGAGCAACGTCAAACGGCTCATTTTCACGGACTTTGATTACTGGCATGTGCCTTTCACCTCAGTGATAAATTGTTAGCTGACCTTCAATCGATCAGCATGTCTTAAAATGGTGCGAAATTATACTCTGGACAGGGAATGAAAGTAAACCCGCAGAGATCGCTCTGGTTTAAAAAACCCGCGAAGGTTACCATAGCCGTCTCATTTTAGCAGTGAAATTTTTTAGCAATGCGTGTATTGGGCATAGAGACATCCTGTGACGAAACCGGGATCGCGATCTTCGATGATCAAAAAGGGATCCTTTCCCACCAGTTGTACAGCCAGGTCAAGCTGCATGCGGACTACGGCGGCGTCGTTCCCGAGCTCGCCAGCCGGGACCATGTACGCAAGACGATCCCCTTGATCCAGGCCGCCTTGAAAGAGGCTGGACTTGGCAAGGATGACATCGATGGCATCGCCTATACCGCGGGGCCAGGTCTGGTTGGTGCCATCCTGGTCGGGGCGACCATAGGCCGCTCGCTGGCCATGGCATGGGACAAGCCGGCCATCGCCGTACACCACATGGAAGGCCACCTGCTGGCCCCCATGCTGGAAGAGAAGGCCCCCGAGTTCCCCTTCGTGGCGCTCTTGGTTTCCGGCGGCCACTCCATGCTGGTCCGGGTCGACGGTATCGGCAGCTATCAGCTGCTGGGCGAATCGATCGACGATGCCGCCGGTGAGGCGTTCGACAAGACCGCCAAGCTGATGGGTCTGGACTACCCCGGTGGTCCGCTGCTCTCCCGGCTGGCAGAAAAGGGCACCACTGGACGCTTTACCTTCCCGCGTCCCATGACCGACCGTCCCGGGCTCGACATGAGCTTCTCCGGCCTCAAGACCTTTGCCGCCAATACCATCGCCGCCAACGGCGATGATGAGCAGACCCGTGCCGACATCGCCCGGGCGTTTGAGGATGCGGTGGTCGACACCCTGGCCATCAAGTGCCGTCGTGCCCTGAAAGAGACCGGTCTCAATCGTCTGGTCGTGGCAGGCGGCGTCAGCGCCAACCGTCATCTGCGCGCCCAGCTGGCCGAGCTGATGGAGAGCCTCAAAGGTGAAGTCTTCTACCCGCGCACCGAATACTGCACCGACAACGGCGCCATGATCGCCTATGCCGGCATGCAACGCCTGAAGGCGGGAGTCTTCGAACCCCTCGTCGTCAAGGCCGTGCCGCGCTGGCCGCTGGACACTCTGGATCCGGTGTGATCCGGAAGATCCACGACAAAAAGAAAGGGGCCTGCGGCCCCTTTTTCATCTTGATGACGGTATTCATACCCGTTTAATTGGTGCGGAACAGCGCCTCAATGGAGAGCCCCTGCCCCAGCAGGATTTCCCGCAGACGGCGCAACCCTTCCACCTGGATCTGGCGCACCCGCTCGCGGGTCAAACCAATCTCGGCGCCCACGTCTTCCAGGGTGGCCGGTTCATAGCCGAGCAGACCGAAACGGCGGGCCAGCACTTCGCGCTGCTTGGGATTCAGCTCCTCTAGCCAGTGCACTATGCTGCTGCGCATGTCATCTTCCTGGGACTCCAGCTCGGGCCCCATGCCGCGCTCGTCGGAAAGTACATCCAGCAGCGCCTTGTCGCGATCGCCACCAATGGGAGTATCCACCGAGGTGATCTTCTCGTTGAGCTTGAGCATGCGATTCACATCGTCCACAGAGCGATCCAGTGCAGAGGCGATATCCTCGGCGGTCGGCTCATGGTCGAGACGATGGGAAAGCTCGCGCGCAGTGCGCAGATAGACGTTCAGCTCCTTGACCACATGGATGGGCAGACGAATGGTACGGGTCTGGTTCATGATGGCCCGTTCTATGGTCTGGCGGATCCACCAGGTGGCATAGGTAGAGAAACGGAAGCCTCGCTCGGGGTCGAACTTCTCGACGGCGCGGATAAGGCCGAGGTTGCCCTCTTCGATGAGATCCAGCAGCACCAGGCCGCGGTTGTTGTAGCGCCGGGCAATCTTGACCACCAGTCGCAGGTTGGATTCAATCATGCGCTTGCGCGCCGCTTTGTCGCCACGCAGGGCACGGCGGGCGTAGTAGACTTCCTCTTCGGCCGTGAGCAAGGGGGAGAAGCCTATCTCCCCCAGATAGAGCTGGGTGGCGTCCATTACCTTGTTCAGCTCTGGCGCCATCAGTTCATCGGAAATGGTCTCTTCGGCTTCGGCCGTCACTTCCTGAACCTCTTCTTCCTCCTGAACCTCCAGCTCCTCGTCGAACTCTAACTCTGCATCCTGCATTACCAGTTGTTCTTGGCTCATGATATCTCTCCCTGACCTACACCAGAGTAAGACTCAGCTCTCTGAGTTAACGCTTTGGCAAATAGCCCATCGGGTTGATCGACTTGCCTTTGTACCGGATTTCAAAGTGCAAGCGCACATCCGGCGCATCCGTGCTACCCATATTGGCGATAACCGCTCCGCCCTTCACGGTGTCTCCCTCCTTGACCCTCAACTCATCGTTGTGAGCGTAGGCGGAGAGGTAATCATCGTTGTGCTTGAGAATTATCAGCTTGCCATAACCTCGCAGTGCACTGCCCGCATAGACCACTTTGCCGCTGCTCGCAGCGTAAATGGGTTGGCCCTTCTGGCCGGAAATGTCGATGCCCTTGTTGCCTTGTTCCGCAACGGAGAAGCCTTCAACGATCCGCCCTTTGGTCGGCCAATGCCAGGAGAGTGTTGACGAGGAACTGACGGTTTTTTGTTCTTTCGCCTGAGCGTATGCTGTTGACGAGGCAGGAGCAATCGTTTTCTGAGCAATAAATGGTGTGGTCGTACCTGCCGGAGCCGTGGCCAGGGGTTTGGGCCCCGTGCTGGTCACAACCGGTGTGGTTGCTGCCACCATCTGGCCACCCGAGGAACCCGAGCCCCCTACATTGAGCACCTGGCCCACGTGCAATGCATAAGGAGCCTGGAGGTTGTTGCGCTGGGCCAAGGCCTGGTTGGAGAGACCGAACTGGCGACCGATGCTGCTCAAGGTATCGCCACGGCGCACCTCGTAACTGCCAGACCCCGTCACGCTGCCACGACTGACAGGGCTGCCGACGGTTGCCACCGCCATGGGGGCGGAAGCGCCATCGAGCCTGAGCTGCTGGCCGGGATAAATGTTATAGGGGGGAGTGATGCCATTGATGCTGATAAGCGAAGCCACATCCATGCCAGAACGAAATGCAATGGAGTAGAGAGTGTCTCCTTTGACCACGGTGTACCCGTTGCCTGCAATGCCGGGCTTGGTCATACCTTGACGCACGGGGATGGTCGAAGCGACCTGATCATTGCCCAGGCTGTGCACCGGAGCCGCAGTCTTGCTGGAGGAACAGGCAAGCAGCAGCCATGACAACACGACGACACCGCTACCTTGCCAAACACGCGAACACATAGTGGATCCTTAACGACTAAACCAGAAATAGGCCGCAACGGCCAAACCAATACAGAGCCAGCCCAGCACATCCACATAGTGCATCAGCTTGCGCTCCATCTTCTCGCCGCCCCAGCGCATCAGACCTGCAACCAGGAAGAAGCGCATGCCACGACCGATCAGCGAGGTCAGGATGAAAGGCAACAGTGCCATGTGGAGCAAGCCAGCCGTGACGGTAAACACCTTGTAGGGGATCGGCGTGAAGCTGGCAATAAAAATAACCCAGATGCCCCACTGCGCGAACCACTGCTCGGCCAGGGCAATCTTGTCCTCATAGCCAACCGAGGTCACCAGCGGCTGCACCACAGGCTCCCACAGGGCATAGCCGAGCAGATAACCAAACAGGGCGCCCAACACCGAAAAGAGGGTGGCCAGCGCGGCATAGTGCCAGGCGCGATGAGGTTTGCCGAGCGCCATGGGCGCCAGCATCACATCCACCGGAATGGGCCAGAAGATGGATTCAATAAAGGCGGTGATGGCCAGATACCAGGGGGCATACTTGTGGCGTGCCCACTGCATCACCAGAACATAAAGGCGGGAAAACAACTTCACTCGACATCTCCGTCAATCAGGGGAACGAAACGTACCGGCTCCAGGATCCGGCTGGTGAGCTGGGAGCCCGATCGCTCGATGAGCTGCAGGGTCTGCTGGCCATCACCCACCGGCAACACCAGACGACCACCGTCAGCCAGCTGATCGGTCAGGGCCTTGGGGACCTCACTGGCCGCCGCAGTCACCAGAATGGCGTCGAAAGGGCCCTTGTTGGGCCAACCTAGCCACCCATTACCGTGCTTGGCCGACACATTGTGCAGATCGAGCTGGCGCAATCTGCGCCTGGCCTGAAACTGCAGCGACTTGATCCGCTCCATGGTGTAGACATGCTCCACCAGATGGGCCAGTACCGCCGTCTGGTATCCCGATCCCGTCCCGATCTCCAGCACATGGGCCGGATCGTTCTGGATCAGCAGCTCGGTCATGCGCGCCACGATGTAAGGCTGGGAGATGGTCTGCCCATGGCCGATGGGCAGGGCCGTATTGTCCCAGGCCTTGTGGGCCATGGCCTCATCCACGAACAGCTGGCGCGGCACCTTCGCAATCGCCGCCAATACGCGGAAATCGCGGACATCCTGGGCAATCAGTTGATTCAACAGGCGCTGTACTATCACAACGTCATCCCTGCAGATCCAGCCACGCGCCCAGGGTTGACAGACTGCCGTAGGCCGTCATGTCGATGGTCAGGGGAGTGATGGAGACATAACCCTGCTCGATGGCGGCAAAGTCCGTTCCCTCTCCCGCATCCTGCTGGTTGCCGGGGGGACCAATCCAGTAGACCGGCTGACCACGGGGATCCTCGGTGCGGATCACCGACTCCGCCCGGTGGCGATTGCCAAGGCGCGTCACCCTGATCCCCTTGATCTGCTCGAGCGGCAGATCCGGCACATTCACGTTGAGAATCTGATCCGCAGGCAACGGATGCACCATCAGCCCCCGCACCAGCTGGGCGGCGTAGTGGGCTGCACTGGCGAAATGGGTCTTGCCCACCAGCGAAACGGCGATGGAGGGGAAACCAAGATGACGCCCTTCCGTTGCGGCCGCCACCGTCCCCGAGTAGATGACGTCATCCCCCAGGTTAGCCCCGTGATTGATACCGGCCACCACCATGTCGGGCTCAGGGCGCAGCAGTTCGTTAACCGCCAGATGAACGCAGTCGGTCGGCGTCCCCTTGACCGCATAACTCTTGATGCCGTGAAAACTGGACGCATCGAGGCGGGTGACCCGCAGCGGCACTTCCAGCGTCAGGGAGTGGCTGGCACCGCTGCGGTTGCGATCCGGCGCCACCACCACGACCTCGCCACAGGCACGCAACGCCTCGCTGAGGGCGCGAATGCCCTCGGCGTGTACCCCATCGTCATTACTGACCAGAATTCGCATCGGTTGAGTTCCTGAAACCGTGATCGGCCTCTTCGGCCTGCATTAATTCGCGTACCACACTGGTGGCAAAGGCGCCGGCAGGCAGGAAGAACGACAGGGTCAGCACCTCGTCCTCCCGTTGCCAGCTCATCTGCTCCGGCTTGAGTAGCAGCGGGCGCCTGTCCTGATCCAGCCCGGCTTTCTCCAGTCCTTCGCACCAGTCACCATAAGGAGCCAGCACTTCTTGCTCGAACTCGGCAGCAGCGCCCTGGCTCGCCAGACGGCCACGGCCCCACTGGGGAGCGGTCAGCTGCACGTCCCCGGAGGCAAGGCGCGCCTCCAGCTCGGGAGTCACGCTCTCTTCGCTGAAGATGGAGTGGCTGCCCTTGAGCATCACGCAGTCGCCTGCCAGCAGCTGATGGGCCAGTCCCTGCTCGATGCGGGCGCTGACGATGGCATTGAACAGCATGCTGCGGGCGGCGGACAGATAGAGGGAGCGCTTGTTGCGATCCTTGATCCGTTTGCCGGCGAACATCGCCTTGGCGGCCTCCAGGTTGTTGCCACCACGGCCGAAACGCTGCTCGCCGTAGTAGTTGGGTACCCCCTGGGTTGCAATCGCCTGCAGACGGGATTCCAGCCCGTCGGCCTGCTCCAGCCCGGTGAGACGCAGGGTGAAGTGGTTGCCCTTGAGATAGCCGACCCGCAGCTTCTTGTTGTGGCGCTTCACCTCAAGGATCCGGATGTTGTCGTTCTCGATGACCGAGAGATCCGGCTCGCCCTTGCCCGGCAGATGGATGCCGAACCACTGTTCGGTCACCGCATGGCGATCTTTCAGACCAGCCCAGGTCACCGCATTGCGGGCAACCCCGGCCGCATCGGCCAGCAGACCAGCCACCCAGGCGGTATTCTCACCGGTTTTGCGTACCCGGACGAAGATGTGTTCCCCCTCGCCGCAAGGTGCAAACCCGAGATCTTCATTGACCACGAAGTCGGCGGCCTCGGCCTTGAGGATGCCGCGAGCAGTGGGCGTCCCGTGCAGATAGGCAAGTTGTTCAAGCATCATTGTTTCACCAGCAAGACGACGGCTTCGGTGGCGATCCCTTCCTTGCGCCCCGTGAATCCGAGTTGTTCGGTGGTGGTCGCCTTGACGTTCACCCGGTTCAAGTCACATTGCAGATCCGCGGCCAGCACGGCGCACATGGCGTCGATATGGGGGGCCATCTTGGGGGCCTGGGCGATGATGGTCACATCCAGGTTGCCGATGGCATAACCGGCGAGCTGCACGCGGGCAAAGACATCCCGCAGCAGGATGCGGCTGTCGATGCCCTTGAATTCGGCGGCGGTATCGGGGAAGTGGCGGCCGATGTCGCCAGCGCCGATGGCCCCCAGCAGGGCATCGCTCACCGCATGCAGCACCACGTCGCCATCGGAGTGGGCCAGCAGGCCCTGTTCATAGGGCACCGCCACCCCGCCCAGCATGCAGGGACCAACCCCGCCAAACTTGTGAACATCAAAACCATGTCCGATCCGCATCATGCTTGCGCCCTCCTCAATACACGGAAATCTGTCTCATCAAAACCATGTCCGGTGCGGATCATGCCTGCTCCTCTGGGGATGAATCGGGTCGTGCCGACCGGCACGCACGTTGTTGCTGTAAATAGAGCCCGGCCAGGGAGAGATCTTCCGGCCGGGTCACCTTGATGTTGTCGGCCCGCCCTTCCACCATGCGCACGGGGAAACCGGCGCGTTCCATGGCGGAGGCTTCATCGGTGATGGCGGCGCCGAGCGCCAGCCCCTCCTCAAGCGCCCGCTTGAGGGGGCGGACCAAAAACATCTGGGGCGTCAGGGCATGCCAGAGCTGCTCGCGATCCACGGTGGCGAGGATATTGCCGGCCGCATCGGTGCGCTTCATGGTATCGCGCACCCGGCTGCCGAGGATGGCACCGCCAGAGGCCATGGCGGCAGCAATGAGCGCATCGAGATCCTCATGGGTCAGACAGGGCCGGGCGGCGTCATGCACCAGTGCCCACTCCCCTTCTGCCACGTGCAACGCATTGAGCACGGAGAAGGCGCGCTCGCTTCCCCCTTCCACTCGCAGCACCCGCGGGTCAGTGGCCACGGTCAAGGTCTCAAACCAGCTGTCGTGGGGCGCCAGCGCCACGATCACACGGGCGATGGCGGGATGGGAGAGCAAACGCTCCAGGGTGTGCTCCAGAATGCATTTCCCTGCTAGGGAAAGGTACTGCTTGGGGCAACTGGCCCCCATGCGACTGCCAATACCGGCAGCCGGGACGATGGCGGTCAGGCCGCTCAGGCTATCAGTCATCGTAGGGGGCACCATCAGGCTCCGTCACCTGATCCTTTTCTTTGGGAATGATTCGGTAGAAGGTCTCGCCCTGCTTGATGTAGCCAAGATCGTTGCGCGACAACTCCTCGATGGCCTCAAGGCCAGAGGTAAGATCGTCGATTTCCCGGTAAATCAGGCTGTTGCGGTCCTTGAGTACCAGGTTGTCCTGTTGCTGCCGCTCGATGGCGGTGGAGAGTTCCCGATAGTCGGAGAGGCCGTTTTTCCCCAGCCAGAGGTCATATTGCAGCCCTCCCAACAGGAGGAGCAGGATAAGAGTGAGTAGCCGCATGCACTGAGTCTCCTTCAAGCGGCCTAGTTTCCCATATTCGCAGGCAAGACAAAAGAAAGCCTGTGTGCCGGATGGGTTGGTCGGAATAAAAAATGCAGGCCGCACACGCACATAAGCGCAGAACGAAAAAGCCCCGCCAGATGGCGGGGCTTTGTGAAGCATGAACGCAGGCGAAAATTAAGCCTGGTTCTTCACTTCTTTCAGACCGCGGAACGGAGCCTTGGCGCCCAGGGCTTCTTCGATACGGATCAGCTGGTTGTACTTGGCAACACGGTCAGAACGGCTCATGGAACCGGTCTTGATCTGGCCAGCAGCGGTACCCACAGCCAGGTCGGCGATGGTCGCGTCTTCGGTCTCACCGGAGCGGTGGGAGATGACGGCAGTGTAGCCAGCGTCTTTGGCCATCTTGATGGCAGCCAGAGTTTCGGTCAGGGAACCGATCTGGTTGAACTTGATCAGGATGGAGTTGGCGATGCCATTGTCGATACCGCGCTTCAGGATCTTGGTGTTGGTTACGAACAGGTCGTCACCCACGATCTGGATTTTCTTGCCCAGTTCGGCGGTCTGGTAGGCAAAGCCTTCCCAGTCGGATTCGTCCAGGCCATCTTCGATGGAGACGATCGGGAACTTGGTGGTCAGGTCAGCCAGGAAGTCGGAGAAACCGTTGGAGGTGAAGATACGACCTTCGCCCTTCAGGTTGTACTCTTTCTTCTCTGCGTCGTAGAACTCGGACGCAGCGCAGTCCATGGCCAGGGTGATGTCGGTGCCCAGTTTGTAACCGGCAGCGGCAACGGCTTCAGCGATCACTTCCAGCGCTTCGGCGTTGGATTTCAGGTTCGGAGCGAAACCACCTTCGTCACCGACGGCAGTGTTGTAGCCCTTGGACTTCAGCACTTTGGCCAGGTTGTGGAACACTTCTGCGCCCATGCGAACGGCTTCTTTCAGGGTCTTGGCGCCAACCGGCTGGATCATGAACTCCTGGATGTCGACGTTGTTGTCGGCGTGCTCACCACCGTTGATGATGTTCATCATGGGCAGCGGCATGGAGTAAACACCCGGGGTGCCATTCAGCTCGGCGATGTGGGCGTACAGCGGCATGCCTTTGGCAGCAGCGGCAGCTTTGGCGTTGGCCAGGGAAACAGCCAGGATGGCGTTGGCGCCGAACTTGGATTTGTTCTCGGTACCGTCGAGGTCGATCATGATCTGGTCGACAGTGGCCTGGTCCTTGGCATCTTTACCCAGCAGAGCCTGAGCGATCGGGCCGTTGACGGCTTCGATGGCTTTCAGCACGCCTTTACCCAGGAAACGGCTCTTGTCGCCGTCACGCAGTTCCAGCGCTTCGCGGGAACCGGTGGACGCGCCAGACGGAGCGGCTGCCATACCAACAAAACCACCTTCCAGGTGAACTTCGGCCTCAACGGTCGGGTTACCACGGGAGTCGATGATTTCACGACCGATCACTTTAACGATCTTGGACATGTGTATTTCCTCAGGTTTCGTAAAAAAACAACAAAAATATGCCAAAAAAAGCGGCTGTGGCACAGAGCCCCAACCGCATTTATTTTCAATTACTTCAAATTACGCTTCTGATACTCGCCCGCCGCCTTCACAAAACCGGCGAACAGGGCGTGGCCATCACGGGGAGTCGAGGTGAACTCCGGGTGGAACTGCGCGGCCACGAACCAGGGGTGATCCGGGATCTCGATGATTTCCACCAGCTTCTTGTCGGCGGAGAGACCGGTCACCTTCAGACCTGCCGCTTCAATCTGCGGCAGCAGCTTGTTGTTCACTTCATAACGGTGACGGTGGCGCTCGTAAATGGTCGGGCTGCCGTACATCTGACGCACCTTGGAGTCTTCCACCAGGTGGCAGAGCTGGGAGCCCAGACGCATGGTACCGCCCAGATCGGACTTCTCGGTCCGGGTCTCGACGTTGCCTTCGTCATCCACCCACTCGGTGATGAGACCGACCACGGGGTACGGGCTGTCTTTCTTGAACTCGGAGGAGTGAGCCCCTTCCATGCCCGCCACGTTGCGGGCGTATTCGATCAAGGCAACCTGCATGCCCAGGCAGATACCGAGGTACGGGATCTTGTTCTCGCGGGCATATTTGGCGGCCAGGATTTTGCCTTCCACACCGCGCTCGCCGAAGCCACCCGGCACCAGGATCGCATCCAGACCTTCCAGCAGCTCGGCGCCACGGGTCTCGATGTCCTGGGAGTCGATGTACTTGATGTTGACGGAGAGACGGGTCTTCAGGCCACCGTGCTTGAGCGCTTCGTTGACGGACTTGTAGGCATCCGGCAGGGAGACATACTTGCCCACCATGCCGATGGTGACTTCGGCAGTCGGGTTGGCCTCTTCATAGATGACCTGTTCCCACTCGGCCAGGTCGGCTTCTTTGCACTCGATGCCGAAGCGCTCGGTGATGTAGCCGTCCAGACCCTGGGATTTCAGCAGCGCCGGGATCTTGTAGATGGAGTCGACATCCTTCATGGAGATGACGGCGCGCTCCGGCACGTTGCAGAACAGGGCGATCTTGGCACGCTCGTTGGCCGGAATGGCGCGGTCGGAGCGGCAGATCAGCACATCAGGCTGGATACCGATGGAGAGCAGCTCCTTCACGGAGTGCTGGGTCGGCTTGGTCTTCACCTCGCCGGCGGCGGCCAGGTAAGGAACCAGGGTCAGGTGCATGAACATGGCATTGTTGCGACCCACGATGGCCGCCAGCTGACGAATGGCTTCAAGGAACGGCAGGGACTCGATGTCGCCCACGGTACCGCCCACTTCGACGATGGCAACCTGATGACCTTCGGCACCGGCAATCACCCGCTCCTTGATGGCGTTGGTGATGTGCGGGATCACCTGGATGGTGGCGCCCAGATAGTCACCACGACGCTCCTTGCGCAGCACGTCTGCATAGATGCGGCCGGTGGTGAAGTTGTTGCGGCGGGTCATCTTGGTGCGGATGAAACGCTCGTAGTGACCCAAATCCAGATCGGTTTCGGCCCCGTCCTCGGTTACGAACACTTCACCATGCTGGGTCGGGCTCATGGTGCCCGGATCCACGTTGATGTACGGGTCCAGTTTCATGATGGTCACATCCAGACCACGGGCTTCCAGAATGGCTGCCAGAGAAGCTGCGGCAATGCCTTTGCCGAGGGATGAAACAACGCCACCAGTCACAAAAATATATTTGGTCGTCATGCTGAACCTGAAAGAAGTTTAGGGAATTTTAAGGGGTGCTTCGGGGATGAAGCAGGACGGGGAAACAGTATACCAAAACCCCCACTCCCAAACAATGAACAAAAATCTATCAGGCTCCCCGCCGCCCCGTCTTGCGCCAAATCAACTTTGCTCGGTTTCCTTGGCCTTGTTCCAGGCCTCGTCCAGCTTCTCCAGGGAGCAATCCGTCATTTTCAGACCTTCTGCGGCAATAAAGTGTTCAACCTGACGAAAACGACGCTCAAACTTGGTGTTGGCAGCCCGCAGCACCTGCTCGGGATCCTTGCCCAGATGACGCACCAGGTTGACAGTGGCAAACAAGAGATCGCCGAGCTCGTCGCTCACCCGCTCCTCGTCCACGTCGACCATCAGCGCCTCTTCCATCACCTCCTCGATCTCCTCGTGGATCTTGTCCACCACGGGCCCCAGGGTCTTCCAGTCGAAACCGACGATGGCGCAGCGCTTCTGGATCTTGGCTGCCCGGGTCAGGGCAGGCAGGGAGAGGGGGATATCGTCCAGCACGCTCTCCTTGTCGAGCGCCGCACGCTCTTTCGCCTTTTCCGCCTCCCAGTTCGCTTTGACCGCCTGCTCGTCACCCAGGTCGGCATCGGAGAAGACATGGGGGTGGCGGCGAATGAGCTTCTCGCTCACGGTATCGACGATGTCGGCAAAGTCGAACAACCCCTGCTCCTTGCCGAGCTGGGCATAGAACACGACCTGGAACAGCAGATCACCGAGCTCCCCCTTCAGCCCTTGCCAATCTTCGCTCTCGATGGCATCCGCCACCTCGTAGGCCTCCTCCAGGGTGTGCGGCACTATGGTCTGGAAGCTCTGCTTGAGATCCCAGGGGCAACCCCCGTTCGGGTCACGCAATCTGGCCATGATGTCGAGCAGTTGGGGAACTGTCTCTTGATCAGATCTTGATCCCCTGCGCCATCAGATCCTTGGCGGCAAGAAAACCCTCCATTTTACTTTGCAGGGCTTCCCAGCCTTCCCAGAGGGCGCCCCAGCTG
>NZ_JAPCIZ010000083.1:0-16890 GCF_027707725.1 Aeromonas sp. QDB25
ATAACCATGAGCGGCCCAATATGGCGCTGGGCGGCTACACGCCGAAACAGCGCTTGGCACAGGCCGCATGACCTCTACTTTTGAGTGCTCCAAAAAATGGGGGGATTACCGTAGGAGTGAGCTAATCAACTTGAAATGGTCAGATCTTGATTTTCAGAGTAGGACTGCGCACTTGCCGCGCACGAAGAATGGCTCGCAGCGCGTTTTGACGCTGACAGTCGCCGTTATTCAAGAGTTAATGCCGTTCCGTCAGGTGGGGGATGTCTATTTGTTCCCCCACACTGCGGCATTGCATGGACCGTTTGCACACTTCGATCACCACTGGAAAGCATGCCGAAAAGAGGCAGAAATCACCGACTTCCATTTTCACGATCTGCGCCATACCTGCGCCTCCCTTCTCGCCAAGAATGGCGCCACCCTGTTGGAGATTGCCAACCACTTGGGGCACAAGACTCTTACGATGGTTATGCGATACGCCCACCTGTGTGTAGAGCATAAGGCTGCTTTGACTGAGCGCGTTTTCGGTGACATTGCGAGCATTCAAAAATGAAAAATGATTTATTGACGTTGGCACAAAGTGTACGAGAAGAGATGATATTGAATGGGAAAGACCCTCGGAGAGATAACTTACTGTTGTTTACTTCCGATAGAAACGATATCTCCATGAGTCGCGCGGCTCTTACCAACTACATCAGTCTTAAAAGTGAAGGCGCTTACATACCAGAGTGGCTTGATGACTTCATTAACCAGATAATTTTGAGAGTATATGAAAAGAGAGAGGCGTTGCCGACTTACGGTAAGCGCAGTAAGTGTCCCCGTGTGGCGGCTTTGGTGAAGGTAACTTATGAGCGTTGCTATATCGTGGATGGGCAGCGCGATACTAAACTTCGAGGTCTCATCGCTGCATGCTTGGAATGTGATCCACGAACGGTAAGCAACTATAAAGCTATGACTGGGTATGAAGTCGATATTTTTACCCATATCTTTAGGGACTCGTATCCTGAAAAGCACACAAAGGTTGGACGCAATGCTATGCGACAGGAGATGCTCGATACCCTTGCAGAGCTGGCCAAGAAGAACTTCAATGTTGAACTAGGGAAAGTGCGAACAAGTATCCCACGAACAAAAAATGAAAATTTTAGTCATTTAATATCAATTGGTTACCAGTAAATGCTCTCGTGCCATATGACTTATTCGCACCTTCCTTAGACTCTGTAAAGGACTGGCTGAAACCGATTGAACATCCGCACTACGTTCTCTATGAGCTGCACGAATCAGGCTTGTGTAAGCGGTTCCCAGCTGAAGTATTGCTGCTGCTGAATGCGGTGATTGCCAACCAGCCGTGGGGGAGTGAGGAGCTTAGTCAATGCTTGGGCGAGATTGTGCAGGTCGATCCACGGCTATTGCAAGATGCCCGTTACCTACGACTCGAAGAATATTCGCGGAGGTGAACTATAAAAACGGCATCTAGTACGTCCCGAATGCATGAAGGGGGCTTATGGTAAACCCAAGCCCCTCTATGGTATCCACTCAACTGAAGTGGACCATAACGTGTACTTTTTGAGCCATTAAATCAGCCCTTCAAAAACATGGTTCAAAGCTGTTGTTTTTCCTATGAGCCATATCTATATTTAGAGCCATAGATAATGAGCCAACTAAAGGGAACATATCGTGGCAGTCATCGGGTATCTCAGGGTAAGTACGGGCGAGCAGAGTGTTGGAGCTCAACGGCACAGC
This sequence comes from Aeromonas sp. QDB25, assembly GCF_027707725.1. Lineage (NCBI taxonomy): Bacteria > Pseudomonadati > Pseudomonadota > Gammaproteobacteria > Aeromonadales > Aeromonadaceae > Aeromonas > Aeromonas sp. QDB25. Next base: position 1,738 of record NZ_JAPCIZ010000083.1, read on the forward strand.
ATTGAACAGACACACAATGTCGAAACCTGGTTTACTGACGAGGGCGTATCGGGAGGCGTGAGGGCGCTACAGCGCCCTGGCTTCGCTGAGCTGTTCAAGTTCATACGCAAGGGAGATACGCTGATCGTTCCTGCGGTAGATCGCCTTGGGCGCAATACCATCGACGTGTTAAATACGGTTGAGGCACTTCAAAGCAAGGGCGTTTCAATCATCAGCTTGCGGGAGGGGTTTGATCTGTCCACGCCCATTGGCAAAGCCATGCTGACCATGTTGGCCGCTGTTGCAGAATTGGAACGTTCAAACATCAAGCTCCGGCAGATGGCTGGGATTGCCAAGGCGAAGGCAGAAGGTAAGGCGCTGGGGCGCGAGAAGACAATTGACGATGTTGCCGTTGCCATCTGGCGCAAAGAGAATTCAGCGAGCATTGCGTATTCCGGCGAAGTTGAACAGCCATTCCGGCCAACGTGAACACCCTGATCCTTAACGCGCTCACGTCATCTCGTTTCTAACTCGACTGTTCAGATTGGGTCAACTCACTTCTCCTCTTCCTCATCGATTCTCCCTTCAGTGACAGCCGGTGAGCGTTGTGCATCAGCCGGTCCAGGATCGCATCTGCCAGGGTGTTGTCACCCAAGCTCGCGTACCACTCTTCAGTTGGCAGCTGACTGACCACTATCGTCGAGTATTTCCCATACCGATCATCCATGATCTCCAGCAGTGCGTTGCGCTGTTCGGCATTCACCGCCTCCAGTCCCCAGTCATCCAGGATCAGCAGCTCTATCCTTGCCAGTTGACCCAACAGTCTGGCGTAACTGCCATCTACCTTGGCCTGGCTCAGCTCAAGCAGCAGACGTGGCAGCCGGTAGTAACGAGTGCTATGCCCTTGCTGACAGGCTTGGTAGCCCAGCGCACAAGCCAGGTAGGTTTTTCCACAGCCACAGGGGCCGGTAATGAGCAGGTTCTGGCCCCGGCGCAGCCACTCTCCTTGGGCCAGGTTTGCTACCTGTGACCGCTCCAGGTTGCGTGCTGACTGGTAGTCCAGCTCCTGCACCGTGGCCTGGAGTTTGAGCCTTGCCTGCTTGACCAGCCGAGTTTGCTTACGCTGCTCCCGGCTCAGTTGTTCGTGTTCGACCAGCAGGCTTAGCCGCTCGATGAAGGGCAGCCCTTCGTAGGTACTCGCATGTTCCAGTTGTTGTTGCACGGCATCCGCCATGCCGGTCAGTTTCAGGTTTCTCAGGCGGGTCAGGGTTTGTTGGGTCATGGGGCGTATCCTCTTTAGTGGAAGCTCTGGGGGCCACGGATGTTCTCGTGCTCTTGCGGTAACTCTGGGTAGCTCAGCGGGCTTGCGGGCAGTTGGTCGCGGCCACTGGTCAGCACCGACTTGAGCTGTTTGAGTCGCACCAGACCTTCCCGGTTGGCCAACTGGCAACAGGCTTCAACCCGTGATGGCGGATACTCCCGGCTAAGACTCAGCAGCCCCAGGCAGAGTCGGTATGCCTGCTCGGCATGGGCTTTCTCTTCCAACCGTTCGCTAACCCAGCACAAGGTGCTCGGTCCGATGTCAGCAGCCCACTGTTTAAGACGCCCTGGGGTCCAGCGTTGCTGCTTGCTGTGACGTTCCGGCATGTGCTCAGGGAGCGTGCTCATTCCCGGGATGGTTTTACGTGGATGGCTCGCGACCAGCTGTTGCTGGTGATAGACCTGAAGCAGTGTGTCGCCTGCATGGAGCTCCAGTTGCTGACCCACATACTGGTGTGGCACCGAGTAATGGTGCCGCTCATAGCTGACGTGATAGTCGATGTTGACCTTGACCGTTTTGATGGCGACATAGCGATAGGGATGCACCGGCAGTGGTCCCAGTGCCGGGCGGTCCAACTGCTCAAATGCGTCACGTCGGTTACCGGGCAGTTGCTTGAACGGACGCTCGTTGAGTTCGTTCAGCAAGGCACGGATGCACTGGTTGAGTTCGGCAAGCGAGAAGAAGGTCTGATGGCGTAGACGGGCCAGGATCCAGCGCTCGACGATCTGCACACCCACCTCCGCCTTGGCCTTGTCCTTGGGCTTGTAAGGACGAGCTGGCATCACCGCCACCTGATAGTGCTCGGCCAACTGCTGGTAGCTGGGGTTGAGCTCGGGATCGTATCGGCAAGCCTTGCTGACACCGCTCTTGAGGTTGTCGGGGATCAGCAGTGCCGGTGTCCCGCCGAAAAACTCAAAGGCACGGACATGGCTTTGCAGCCAGTCCGGCAGTGACTGTGACCAGGTGGCCTCGGCAAAGGTGTAGTTGGACGCACCGAGCACGGCGACAAAGACTTGTGCCTGACGGACCTCACCCGTGGTCGGCGACACGATGGGCACCGTGGGCCCGCAGTAGTCGATAAAGAGCTTTTCCCCCGCCTTATGGATCTGGCGCATGGAGCGCTTTTGCAACTGACACCAGGACTTGTAACGGTCGCAGAACTGGGAGTAGCTGTAACAGCTATTGGGATAGCGCTGGGTGTACTCCTCCCAGAGCAGCTGTTTGGAGACCCCCTTGCGCTTGAGCTCCTGATGGACAGAGGGCCAATCCGGCACAACATGGCGGGCCGAGATGGTGGTATCGGCCTGCGGATAGAACAGGGCAGCCAGTCGGCCATCATCAAGCTCGGTAGGTAAGGGCCAGGTAAGGCCGAGCGCCTGGGCACTTTTGAGGAGTTTCTGGATGGAGCCGACACTGACCTTGGTACAGATACTGATTTGGCGAACAGAGAGGTCAGCTTCCAGCCGCAGTCGCAGCACTTCACGAATTTTACGCATTGCAATCCTCTTGGCAGACATAGGCTCTTCCCTGGCAAAAGGGAGAGCGTATCAAAGGTTGTTAAATCAATGCGTTAAGGATGATTCTGGTGAATGTGAACAGTGATTCCGGGATGTTGAACACTGTTTCCGGAAAGGAGGGGCAAAGTGTTCAGGTTGAGCCGGAATGAGCGTTCACATTGGTCCGGAAATGGTGTTCACGTTGAACCGGAATCGGTGTTCATGATCGGCCGGAATATGCAAGCATCAAGCTGACGGCTGAACACTTCGGGATCTCACCCGCCAGTGTGAAGCGCGCATGTCGGTCTGAGTAATTAGCTTTCTAGGTAGGTGATCACCCACTCCGCTTGTTGAAGCACAGGCTTTGGCCAACCAGTATTTCGAGCAATTCTGGTCCAAATAGAATGTTGGCTGGCGGTGTTGACGGCGGTTTTGATGCTCTGGAACACCAGCCAGCCACCGCGAAGGTTGGTAATGTGCCCCAGCCCGAATACCCTGCCGTTCAAGCATCATTCCCAGAATCTACCGTTCGCGGAGTTCAGCGTTCAGCATTGTCGCAAAGGTTGAGGGTCGCCCATCCGATATTTCATCGACACTACCGGGACGTTGAAAACATGACGGGATGTTATTCCGACAATTAGGGTTGTGGTAACCCCAAGTGAGCCCTATAAATTTGTTCAATAATCCATCCTTTCTGGATGGGCGTCGACATTGGGTTGACCGACTCACGATTGACGCTCGTTCGGATCACGCTACCGACTTTGTTTTTCGCAGCGAATTCCCGAGCAGCTCAATCCGATGGGCGCTGTGTATGCAGAAGCCCAGAATCAGCGTAACCGTGTTTCCGGATATATTTGACCATATATGGACGCCCCTGGGTTGTGCAAGAACTGAGCTGATACGGTTTGCGACCATATATCCGGCGTTAATGATGGGATCAACTCCCTCGCCATGATGTCATCCGAGCCTTGCTTCCTTATCACTACACCGGTATATGCATACCCAGGTCTAATTCAGGCTGTTACAAGGACGGTACCCGTTTTCTCATCAGTGCCTGCAAACTCAGTAACGTGTATTTTCTAAGCAAATATCAAATTAACTTCCTGCAAAGGCTCTGTTCATGCTGAAATCCACCGAGTCAGTCAGTACACGCCAGATAATCCGAGTTAACTTATTTGCCAGGGCGACGGTGGCCTTCAAGAATCCACGCCGTAATTCAACTGCCTTCACCCATCTCCCTAAACTATCATCTCGCTTTTGCACACAGCGCATCACCGCTCGAGCTCCATGGATGATCAACGTCCTCAGGTTACGATTACCGTTTTTGGTCATGGATGAAAGCCGTTGCTTTCCACCTGAACTGTGCTGCCGAGGGACTAAGCCACACCAGGCAGAGAGCTCACGGCCACTGGAAAACTGGGCCGCATCAACCTCACTGACTACTGCTGCGGCAATCAGCGGTCCGACGCCTGGAATGGTCAGTAAGTGGTGATAGGCAACCTGCTGGCTGGACAGTTCGGCAATTTCCTTATCCAAGACATCAATCCGTTCAGCGAGCATCTGCATATCTTCTCGTAACAGGCTCAGTAGTCGGCGAAGCGTGAAGGTTATCATATTGGCTCCATCTTCAAGCACATCCGGCAGTTGCTGTTGGAGGCGTTGTATACCGGTCGGAAGGATGAGCCCGTATTCAGCAAGTAGTGCCCGCAGTTGGTTAGCCAGAGCGGTTCGCTGCTCAACAATGAGCTGGCGAGCATTACGTAACGCTTTGATATCTTGCTGTTCTGTAGTTTTAACAGTTACGAAATGGATCCCTGGTCGGCAAGCCGTTTCACAAATAGCTAATGCATCGTTGGCATCATTCTTCTGGTGCCTTGCAAAGGCTTTGACATGCTGTGTAGGAATGAGCCTTACGTCATAGCCCATCGATATCAGTGTCCGCCCCCAGAAGTGAGATGAGGAGCAAGCTTCCATGGCTATCAGTGTTTGCGGTGGAAACTGGCGCATAGTGTGGAGCAGTTTTTGGCGAGATATTTTACGATTCCAAGCAACAGAACCATCAGCCATCCAGACGCACACCTGAAAAACAGACTTGGCGATATCAATACCCACTACTTTGATCGTGTTCATGTGATGCTCTCCCAAGTTAAACGCAGCCAATCGAAGTATGAAGCTGACTGCGTTGGGTAGGGGCGTCCATCACATCACTACATGTACTATCGTTAGCTCATACTAAGCGTTGCGTTTTTTGGAAATTATGTTGTTTTTAAACATGTTAGCTATCACCTCTCAATTAAACATGAATGGCGCCCATCATGAGAGACTCATACAGTACCTATCAACCCGCCACCATACTGGTAGTGGACGATACCCCGGACAACCTGATGCTGATGGCGGAGCTGCTCAAGGACAAGTACAGGGTCAAGCTCGCCAACAATGGTGAGAAGGCGCTGCGCATTCTGGCGGGAGATCCGCTGCCAGATCTTATTCTGCTGGATATCATGATGCCCGGACTGTCCGGGTTGCAGGTGGCTGAACAGTTGCAGCAAGATGCCCGCACCCGCCATATCCCCATCATCTTCCTCACCTCCATGGCGGCGGTGGAGAGCGAGCTCCAGGGGCTGGCGCTGGGGGCCGTCGATTACATCACCAAGCCCATCAGCCCGTCGCGAGTGCTGGCGCGGGTCGAAACCCAGATTAAGCTTAAGGCGGCCGCCGACTTTCTGCGGGATCAGAACGATTTTCTCGAGCAGGAGGTCCAGCGCCGGACCCGTGAGGTGGTGGTCATCCAGGAGGTGACCATCCAGGCCATGGCCTCTCTTGCGGAGACCCGCGACAATGAAACCGGCAACCATATTCGCCGGACTCAGCACTACGTCAAGCTACTGGCCGAGCTGCTGCGTGATCACCCCCGTTTTCGCCACTTCCTCAATGACGAGACCATTCACCTGTTGTTCAAGTCGGCTCCCTTGCATGACATTGGTAAGGTCGGCATCCCCGATCATATCCTGCTGAAACCCGGTCGCCTCACTAAGGAAGAGTTCGAGATCATGATGACCCACACCACGCTCGGGCGCGATGCTATCCAGCGGGCCGAGGATCAGCTCGGGTTTCCGGTAGATTTTCTGCGCCTGGCCAAGGAGATCGCCTACAGCCATCAGGAGAAGTGGGATGGCAGCGGTTATCCCCAGGGCCTCTCTGGGGATGACATCCCCATCAGTGCCAGGTTGATGGCGGTGGCCGATGTCTATGATGCGTTGATCAGTCACCGGGTCTACAAGCCGGGCATGCCGCACGAGGAGGCTGTGGATATCATCCGCCAGGGAGGGGGTTGGCACTTCGATCCGGACGTCTGTGCCGCCTTCCTGTCCGCCACCGAGCAATTCAAGGCCATCGCCGAACGCTTCAGCGACAGCGAGCAGGGTTTGGCCAAGCAACAGCCAACCCCCTGAGCCAAGACAAGGAGCCACTCTGCTGCCGGGAATACCTCACGAGGAAGCACCGGACATCATTCGCCAGGGGTCTTTGAGCCTTCCATCCGGGTGCCTGCGCTGACTTTCTGTCTACTGCTGAGCTGGTGGGTGTCATATGGAGCTCAGCATTCAAGGTAAGAGGGAAGATATCGTGTTGATGCGATTGTTCAAGGCCCTGTCTCTGTTTATCTGTCTCGGCGGCCAAGGGTTCGCGACTGAGCTTAAGATCGTCGTCAGCCAGTACACGCCTCCCTATGTCTTCGAAGACGGTAGTGGCATCCTGCTTGACATAGTTCGCACCGCTCTGGCGGAGGGCGGTTATCAGGTCAAGCCTATCTATGTTCCCATCGAACGTGGTTTCAGGATGTTTGCCGATCGGCAGGTCGACGGCACGACCATCATTCAGGAGAGTTCTGGGTTACAGGCTGAATACTCCGATTACTTCATGCAATACCACAACCGGGCCTTTGTCCTGAAGTCCAGCCAGCAGGTCATTCACCGTATTGCCGATCTGGGCGGTAAGTCTGTGATCGCCTTCCAGTATGCCGATCGCTATCTGGGGGAGGAGTTTGCTCGGGTCGTTGCCGGCAACCCCCGCTACAAGGAGCTGGCTCAGCAACAGAGCCAGGTTCATATGCTGCTGCTCGGCCGGATAGATGTCGCGATCATGGATGAGAGCATCTTCCGTTATTACCACCAGAAGCTGATCGCCGAGCGTCAGGTTGAGCCCGGGCAGGAGGTCATCAGTTACGACATCTTCCCGCCGACGCGCTTCAAGGCCGCCTTTACTGATCCGGCGGTACGCGACGGTTTTGACAAGGCTATCGCTCTCATGCGCAAGGATGGGCGCTATGAGGCCATTTACCGCAAGTACACCGAGCGATATTTCTCCGTTGAGCCCTAGCAAGGAGGCTGTGTGTTTCATTCACTGCGTGCCCGTTTATCGCTCCTGCTCATGGTGGCAGTCACCCTGACCCTGGCCGTTTCAGGCTTCTACGGTCACTCGCGCCTCGTCGGCGAACTAAACGAACGCTTCGGCGATCTACAGGTGGGGGCGTTGAACCGTATCGCTCAGAGCGCGGCCACCCCTCTGTGGGAGCTTAACAAGGATGTGATCGCCAATGTTCTGCGTGCACAACTGGCTATTCCCGAGATTGCCGCACTGGAAATCAAAGATGTAAATGACGTGACGATAGCCGCCTTCAACCGTGATGCCACGGGAGCTATCGTGGCGCTCAAGGACGACTTGCCGATGCATGCGCTCACGCTGGAGAAGGGGATCGTCCTCACCGATAAGCCCGATGAACGTATCGGTCTCCTGCGCATACAGTTCTCCCGCGACAAACTCGACGCGACCATCCGCAGCAACTTCTACCAGCTCATCCTGCAGATCCTGGCCGTGGATCTGGTGCTGATAGTCCTGTTGCTCACCAGCCTGCGCATCGTCTTCCGGCCGTTGGCCGACCTGCGTGAGGCGCTCATGATGCTGGGTGGACAGAACGGAGAGACCGCCAGCGGCATCACCGAGTTGCCGGAGGGCCAGCATCAGGAGCTTGCCGGCCTGATCCGCGGCTTTAACTTGGCGTTGCGCCGGATCCGCGAGGAGGCGAACAGACAGGAAACTGTGCTGGGGGGCAAGGCGCGGGCTGGCGAGCTGTCGCAGCAGTTGCAAAACAGCGACGATCTGGCCCAATTCGGCCAGCGATTGCTGCAATATCTTATCCCCTGGCTAGAGGCCGATGTGGGGGCCTTCTTCGTCCACGATGAGGACGAGGGCGATTTTCGCTGCCGGGCCGGATTTGGCATCGAACCATCGGGTTGCAGGCCGTTTAAGATAAGTGAGGGGTTGGCTGGTGAGGCTGTGGCGACGGGCAGGGTGATACAGTGTCAGAACTTGCCGGATGAGGCAATCAGGATCCAGTCCGGCCTTCTTTCTGCCGTACCACGCACGCTGTCCATCGTCCCTATCCGAAGTGCGGAGAGGGTGATCGCCGTGCTGGAGTTGGGCTACATGAATGTTCCCCGATATCAGGAGGAGGTGCTGACCGACGCGGTGCCGGTGATCGCTTTCAGTCTTGCCTTGTTGATGAGCAAGCAAGCGACATTGCGCGAGTTGCAGGAGCGCAGCGAGCTGGAAGAGCGTACCAGGCTGCTCTTGGAATCGGTCAACGATGGCATCGTCGGGCTGGATACCGAGGGCGTGATGACCTTTGCCAATCCGGCGGCACCGGCCATGCTCGGCTACCGCACGGATGAGCTGGTTGGCCGGCAGATGCATGCGCTGGTGCATCACCATCATGCCGATGGGCGCGAGTTTCCCCTCGAGGAGTGCCCCATGTACCTGACCGGGCGCGACGGCCAGCCGCGCACCGTAGACAGTGAGGTGTTCTGGCGTAAGGACGGTAGCCCGATGGCGGTGGAATACTCAACCACCCCGATGCTCAAGGGCGATACGCTGATCGGCTCTGTGGTGGTGTATCGGGACATTACCCGGCGCCGGGCGGCCGAGCGCAAGTTCAGGGATCTTCTCGAATCCGCGCCAGATGCCATGGTGATAGTCAATCACGAGGGAGACATAGTGCTGGTCAACCGGCGGGCCCTCGAGCTGTTTGGCTGGAACCGTGAGGAGCTGCTGGGGCGCAAGATCGAAATGCTGGTGCCGGCGCGCTACCGCCCCCATCATCCGAGCCAGCGTGGTCAGTTCTTTGGTCAGCCTCAGGCGAGGGCTATGGGGCAGGGACAGGAGTTGTTCGGCTTGCACAGGGACGGCCGGGAGTTTCCGGTAGAGATCAGCTTGAGCCCCATTGAGACCGAGGATGGGGTGCTTGTATCCAGCGCCATCCGCGACATCACCGAGCGCAGGGTAGCCGAGCAGGCCCTGCGCACGGCCAGCGAACGCCTGACCCTGGTGCAGGAGGCAGGCGGCATCGGCCTGTTCGACATCGATCTCGTGACAGGCCGCAACTACTGGACGCCGCAACTGGAGCAGATGTTCGGGCTCGAGCCCAGGGGCTTCGGCGGCACCCTGGAGCATTGGAAGAGGTTACTGCATCCTGACGATGTCGAGTCAGCCAGCCAGGTCTTCGAGCGCGCGATTGAGGGGGGGGCCGATCGGATTGAGTTCGACTTTCGCATCGTGCGTCAAAGTGACGGGGCGGTGCGAACCTTCAAGTCGCTATGCCGCTTCACACGCACACCAGACGGTACTCCGCTGCGCGCAACCGGGGTCAACATCGATGTCACGGCGCTGACCGAGGCGCGGGCAGTAGCGGAAGAGGCGACCCAGGCCAAGAGCGCCTTCCTCGCCAACATGAGCCACGAGATCCGTACCCCCATGAATGCCATCATCGGCATGAGCCATCTCGCCCTGCGCACCCAGCTAGATCGCCGTCAGCGCAACTACATCGAGAAGGTGCACCGCTCGGCGGAGAATCTGCTCGGGATCATCAACGACATCCTCGATTTCTCGAAGATCGAGGCGGGCAAGATGGAGCTGGAGCTTATCCCCTTCCGTCTGGAGGACGTGCTGGACAATTTCGCCAACATGATTGGCCTGAGGGCCGAGGAGAAGGGGCTGGAGCTGCTGTTCGACACGGCGCACGATCTGCCGACGGCGCTGGTCGGCGACCCGCTGCGGCTGGGGCAAATCCTGATCAACCTCGGCAACAACGCGGCCAAATTCACCGAGCGGGGGGAGATAGTGGTGGGAGCCGAGGTGCTCCATGACAAGGGTGAACACCTGGAGTTGCACTTTTGGGTACGCGACACAGGCATCGGCATCAGCGGCCAGCAGTGCGAACGGATGTTCCAGTCGTTCAGCCAGGCCGACAGCTCGACCACCCGTAAGTACGGCGGTACTGGTCTGGGTCTGGCCATCTCCAAGCGGCTGGTGGAACTGATGGGGGGACGCATCTGGGTGGAAAGCGTGTTGGGACAAGGTTCGACTTTCCACTTCTGCGTCATGCTGGGGCGGCAGCGTGGCGAGCTGCCGCGGCGCATGTTCACCCAGGATGAGCTGTTAGGTGTGCGGGCCCTGGTGGTGGACGACAACGCCAGTGCCCGCGAGATCCTCTACGGCATGGCCAGCAGCTTCGGCATTGAAGTGGATGTGGCCGACAGTGGCCGCGCCGCTCTGGCGATGCTGGTAGCGGCCGAGGGCAAGTCACTGCCCTATGATCTGGTGCTGATGGACTGGCGCATGCCGGGCATGGATGGGGTGGAGACGGTGCGACAGATGAACACGGCCAACTTGGCAAAAACGCCGTCGGTGATCATGGTCACCGCCTTTGGCCGCGAGGAGGTACGGGAGCAAGCCGAGTCGCAGGGGGTGGAGTTACCCGTGGTGCTGACCAAGCCGGTGACCCCCTCCAACCTGTTGGAGGCACTGGGCAGCGTGTTCGGCAAGGTTTCGCACGTCGACAGCCGGGCGACCGAGCGCGGCGAACTGAACGCCAGCGCAACGGCCAGCCTGCGCGGTGCCCGCCTGCTACTGGTGGAGGACAACGAATTGAACCGCGAGCTGGCCAGCGAGCTGCTGCAGGAGGTGGGTATCGAGCTCAGCCAGGCGGAGAATGGTCAGCAGGCCCTCGATCTGCTGGCGCAGGACGCCGACTTCGACGGCGTGCTGATGGATTGCCAGATGCCGGTGATGGACGGTTATACCGCCACCAGTCTGATCCGCCAGCAGCCGCGCTTTGCCACATTGCCGGTGATCGCCATGACCGCCAACGCCATGAGCGGTGATCGGGAGCGGGCGCTTGTCTGTGGCATGAACGATCACATCGCCAAACCCCTCGACGTGGCCAGTATGTTTGCGACCCTGGCCAAATGGATCAAGCCACGCGCCCGCCAACCAGTGGTGGCCAGCGTGGCTGCGCCCGAGGCTGTGTCGCCTACAGGTTCCTTGCCTACCGGGCTGGATGGCATCGATCAGGCTGCCGGCCTGGCCACCTGCCAGGGGAAGGCTGAGCTTTATCAGCGGTTGCTTCGCAAGTTCCATGCCGCCAATCAGGGCTTCGCCGCGCAGTTCGCGGCTGCCCTCGCGGATCCCGATGCCACGGCGGCGACCCGGCTCGCGCACAGCCTGAAGGGGACGGCCGGCAACATCGGAGCCTTCGAGGTCGCCCAAGCGGCGGCCGAGCTGGAGTTGTGTTGTCAATCCAGTGCGAGGGGTGAGCAGCTCCAGACTGCGCTCAACAGGGTGGAACAAAGCCTGGCCCCCGTGCTCGCCGCCCTGGCCGTATTGGATGCAGGTACGCTAGAGCCTGCGCCGTCGGTAGCCCTCCCCGATGCGGACATACAGCCACGATTGGCCAGACTTGGCCAACTGCTGGCAGAGAGCGACAGCGAGGCGCTTGAGGTGCTGGTCGAGTTGCAAACCCTCTCCCTGCAGCCCGAATTGGCCGGACGCTTGGCCAAGGTGGCACAGCAGGTGGAACGCTTCGAGTTCGACGCGGCGTTAGCTGCGCTCTTGAAGTGACGAAAATCAAATGTCGCCCCTATCAACTGATTAAGTGTCGTGCAGTGTAGTGGTCAACTAAATCCGGTGTACAAATCTAGTTATCACCTGACACCGGCTTGAGGTGGGGGTTTGGTGAATACTACCCCCCATACAAAAAGCGATGGCGATTCCACTTGTGCGCCGGGGCTGATGTTAGCCCGGAGTTAGCCCGCCTCAAAAATGAATAAGGCTCGCATCGCTGTGAGCCTTATTATTTCTGGTGCCGGTAATAGGAGTCGAACCTACGACCTTCGCATTACGAAGAGACCGGCCTGACTACCCATCAAACTGATAGTGAATCGCCCCCGGGTTGCCAAGCCTCCAATCCATGGCTGTGAGTCACGAATTTAACTTAGAAGTGCGACACCAGCCTATTCAGTCGGACGATGCTCATCGAATACCTTGTCAGGTTGCCTGAACCTGAGACATTTCCGAGGCCGCCAGTTGATCAATTGCTCCGCTCGTCTAACCTCCTCGTCCGTGCTCTCTCGGAGGTCTGTTCACTTTGGGATGAACACGTCCTTGGTCTTTGATTTGATATGCTGGGACCCCGATTCGAGCCTCTGTTTTGCCTCCCTTTTTCGTGCAATTTCGTGTAATTCAGTGCAAACCACCAGAAACCGTACGCAACCAAAAATAACCAAATCGGCTTGAATCAATGGGTTATAACTGCCACAGTTATATCTCAACCGTTGTTTTGGGATTCAAAATCCGCCGTAGCAATACGTGTCGGTTCGAGTCCGACCCCGGGCACCATCAGATTCCATGACAAAAGGCCATCCTCGCGGATGGCCTTTTGTTTTTCCGGGCGGTGCTAAGAGGTGTACCCTCAGACCCTCAGACCCTCAGCCCCACAGGCTGTCAGGCCATCAACCTCTCGGACTGCCATCCCCTCAGTCGATGTTCTGCGCGATGCGCCACAGCACGCCTGAGGGGTCGTACAGACAGAACTCCTTCATGCGCCACGGCTGGGTGACGAGCTCCGTGACCTTGACGCCATAGCGGGCGGCGACCTGGCTCGCCTCCACTTGGGCCTGCCAGGCGGCCACGTCCTCCACCAGGAGGTGCATCATGAGCTGCTCGGCCAGCCCCGGGGGGTTGCCATCCTGCAGCAGGAAGCTTGCGTTGCCGAGATGAAAATAGGCCACGCCGTCGCCATCGGAGGCCAGGGTAAAGCCGAGATCCTGATAGAACTGCTTTGACAGCGGGAAATCCCGGGCAGGCACGAAGGCCTTGATTTCGGTCACGTTGAGATTGGGCATGGGCTCCTCGCGGCGCTGGGAACAGGGGATGATGGCTTGCCAGTATGACCGGGCATTTCGGGGCAAGCCAGACGAATGGCGCGAGTTTGCACTCTTATCGTGCTTGTGCCCCTCGGGTGGGGGGATATTGGCCGTCAGCCTCATTTGATTTCACCATGGTAAGGCCCATTTCATTTATTTCATAAATACCTTAGCGGGATAGATAAGCCTGCCAAGGTGACATCACCACGGGTTCGCCCCGTCATTGTGAGGTGGTTGGGTCATCCTGGTGCATTTTCCCGGCAATGCACAGCCAAAGTGCGATTTTCCCCCTGTAACCGGGCATTGTGCGCCAAGATGGTGCGTGTTGAATGTGATAAAAAGATAACGCTATGAAATAAAAGGATTATTTTTCTTGGCCTGCTTTATGCTTTCCCCATGTCATGTCGCCATGATGTCTCCGTGAGCCACACAGGTACGGTGGGCAGGTGGCCAGGTTGGAAATGCATATCAGGAAATGGACCCGGATGCCGGGACGACAAGGAGAGGGCTGTATGTTCAAGAGACTCGTAATGACTGGCCTGCTGGCGCTGGCCGCCACCATGGCCGCCCCGGGCTGGGCCGAAGAGGTGGCCGCGCAGGCCGATGTGGTACAGGCGGCCGCGACCGTGACCATCAACAAGGGGGACAATACCTGGCTGATGGTGGCGGCGGCCCTGGTGATCCTGATGTCCGTGCCGGGCCTCGCCCTCTTCTACGGCGGCCTGGTGCGCGCCAAGAACATGCTGAGCGTGCTGATGCAGGTGTTCACCCTGTTCTGCCTCATCACCGTCCTCTGGGTGGTCTACGGTTACTCCCTGGCCTTCACCGAGGGCGGCGCCTTCTACGGCTCCTTCGACAAGGTGCTGTTGATGGGGGTGACGCCGGATTCCATCGCCGCCACCTTCAGCAAGGGGGTCGGGATCAGCGAGTTCATCTACGTGGTGTTCCAGGGCGCCTTTGCCGCCATCACCTGCGGGCTCATCGTCGGCGGCTTTGCCGAGCGGATGAAGTTCTCGGCGGTGCTGCTGTTCGCGGTGATCTGGTTCACCTTCGCCTATATCCCGATGGCGCACATGGTGTGGTACTGGGCGGGTCCGGATGCCTACACGGATGCGGCCGCCGCCGAAGCGGCCGGTGCCACCGCAGGCTATCTGTTCCAGCACGGCGCTCTGGACTTCGCCGGCGGCACCGTGGTGCACATCAACGCCGCGGTGGCCGGTCTGGTTGGGGCCTTCATGGTGGGCAAACGGGTTGGCTATGGCCGTGACCCCATGACCCCCCACAGCCTGACCATGACCATGATCGGTGCCGCCCTGCTGTGGTTCGGCTGGTTCGGCTTCAACGCTGGCTCCTCCCTCGAAGCCAACGGCACGGCTGCCCTGGCCTTCGCCAACACCTGGATCGCACCGGCCGCTGCCGCCCTCTCCTGGACCTTCGCCGAGTGGGCGATGAAGGGCCGTCCCTCCCTGCTTGGCGCGGTCTCCGGTGCGGTGGCGGGCCTGGTCGCCATCACCCCTGCCGCCGGTTTCGTCGGTGTGGGGGGCGCCCTCATCATCGGCCTGCTCAGTGGTGTGGCTGGTCTGTGGGGCGTGCACGGTCTCAAGCGTCTGCTGGGGGCCGATGACAGCCTGGACGTGTTCGGCCTGCACGGGGTGTGCGGGATCCTGGGTGCCGTGCTGACCGGGGTGTTCGCCAGCCCGGATCTGGGCGGCACCGGGGTGTGGGACTATGTGACCAACCAGGTGGCCGAGGGATACTCCATCCTGGCCCAGGTCAAGGTACAGGTCATCGGCGTGGGGGTGACCGTGGTCTGGACCGCCCTGGTCTCGGCCGTGGCCTACAAGCTGGTGGACCTGCTGATCGGTCTGCGGGTGAAGGAAGATGCCGAGCGCGAAGGGCTGGACGTGACCAGCCACGGCGAGAAAGCCTACAGCCATTGATCCTGCTGCCATGAATGTCATACCGCCGGCCCCGTCCGGCGGTTTTTTTTAGGTTCTTCGCGGGATCCTGGGAAAGTGGAAGTTGACAGACAGGGTGCTGGTAAACTGGCTGTCTCCAAACACACCACCACCATCACCCTGCTGTCGCCGTGCATCATATT
>NZ_JAPCIZ010000084.1:0-15995 GCF_027707725.1 Aeromonas sp. QDB25
TCGAGACCCAGGGCGGTGAAGATATCAAAGACCCGTTTTCCGGTAAATCGCAATGCGGCTCCGCCTAAGTGAACAGCATTGCCTTCTGTAAAGGATTGCACAGGGACATCACACAACCACCAAACGAATCGACGGAGTTTGGGAATGAGTGCAACGAAAGGGTCCAATGGCATCAAGGATGGCCAGCTGAACGAGCAGCTCTTCATTGACTGGGTTACCCATGTCGATGACTTCAAGCCGTATATTCACCAGGGCGTGCTCAGCATCTCGCGGATCGCCCGCGAATGCGGCCTCAACCGTGACGTGTTCTACACAAATCCCGAGATCCGAGACCGCCATTGGCCTGCATTGAACAAACGGCTTGAAGACGAAGGCGTACTCAAGTCTCGTGTCGCCAAGCCGGTAGAGAGCATGCCAAGACAGCTTCAGCAACGCGCGACAAGCGATGCCCGCATCAAGCAGATCCAAGAAGAGAACGAAGCCGTCAAGGCGGAGAACCGCGAGTTGCGCAAGCAACTCGACAAGCTGAAGGGAATTGATGAGATCCTGCATACCACCGGGAGGCTTCCGTGGTGAGACAACCTATTGCCCGTCAGATGGCGTTTGTGCGGGTAATGCAGGTCCGAGTCCAGAATAAGAACGGGGTGATCTTCCGTGGTCAGAGGATAACGAGCGATGGAGAGATCCTAGATACACCCCATGCCCTGATCGTCAGAATACAAAGGCATTGGATTGGGGTGACGGTCTTGCCTGGCCAGTGGTGGAGCGTGGTTGGGCGGATCGAGACTCGTACCTTCATCAACAGCGGAGGCGTTGAAATCACCGAGGAGCAGATGGAGGTTGAGCCGGGCGATGCGGCCTTATGCAAGCCCTCGGCGGGCCATATCGTTGAATACCTAGCCCGCAATCCCCGGTTCGAAGGGGTCGGCAAGATGACTGCCAAACGACTTTGGGAGACCTTTGGTGACGCCCTGTTCGGCGTTTTGGACAAGGGCGACACGACAGCATTGGCGGATGTTATTGGCCCACAGAAGGCGACAAGGCTTGTTCAAGGATGGCAGGAGGAAGGGCTGAGCAACAGCCTGCAATGGCTTCAGCGCCACGGTATTGGGATCACGATTGGCCGACGCATCCTTGGCTACTTCGGCAGCGAAGCCAGCGAGAAGATTTCCGAGAACCCCTACCGCCTGTTGAGCTTTGCTGCGGGGTGGTTGGAGGTCGACAAACTCGCCATAGAGCAGTTTGGTGTTGAACGAGATGACGCACGTCGCCTCGCCGCAGCCATTGAGGAGACCGTCTATCGCCGGTTCAGCTTGGGTGATACCTATGTTCCGCGCGCGAATCTGGTTGCCGGCCTTGGCTCAATCCTGACGGGCGAGCAGCATAGCCGGGACCTGATCGAGAAGGCGATCGCGCAAAGCGAGGCAACAGGACGGTTGCTCTACGACCGCGCTGGCAATGCCTACAGCCTTGGTGCATCCATCCTTGAGAATAAGGTCGTTGATTGCATCAGGGAACGGATCGGCCGCAAGAGTCCCCCGTGCGACGTTGACGGCGTTATTCACGCTTACGAAAAACGTGAGGGCAATGGCTTCCGGCTGAACCAGGAGCAGCGTGAGGCCGTGCATTTGATTGCCAAGAACAACTTTGCTGTGGTGACGGGCGGAGCAGGATGCGGCAAAACAACTGCTCTCAAGTGCATCTATGGGGTGCTTGAGGCTCAGGGTTACGACGTTACTCAACTCGCACTGGCTGGCAAGGCAGTGAAACGGATGATGGAGGCAACCGGCCGTCCGGCTATCACGCTCGCCAGCTTCATCATGAAAATGAAGGAAGACGAAGGCCGCAATGAGGCTAATGCAATCGGTCGCATGGCGTTGGTGCTCGATGAGGCATCAATGGTCGATCTCATCAGTTTCAGTGGCGCCATCCGCTTTGCAAAAGTGGACACGAAGATAATCCTGATTGGCGACCCGCACCAACTTCCTCCGGTGGGTCCCGGCTTAATCCTGCATTGTCTGGCTGACATACCGGAGATCCCTCATGTCGAACTGAAGATCACCAAGCGCTTCGGCAATGGTATTGCCACCATCGCCAACAGCGTGAAGGATGGAGCGTTCCCTGCGCCTGAGCAATTCGCTCAGCAGGTTCGCTTCATCGAGGCGGATGAGGCAGATATGGGGCGCCTTGGGGCAAGGTTGTATCTTGAACAACCAGAGGACACTGTGGTTCTCTGCGCCACGCGAAAAGTGGCTGGCATGATTAACCAGATGATACAGGGAGCCCTGTCGCTGGGACGCAAGCCACTGCGTCTATGGAATGTTGAACAGGACATGTGGGAGCACACCGGGATCTATGAGAGCGACTTGCTGATCTGTACCCAGAACCATTGGAATATTGGGATTCAAAACGGCTCAATAGGCCAGTTGATAGAGATTCAAGACACGCTAACGCTCCAGGGCGAGGACGCCGTTGAGTCGCCGATACTGGGTTGGATTCTGTGGGACGATGGCGAGAGACGTCCTCTCCACGAAAACTTGCTGGATAGCCTGGAATTGGGATATGCGCTGACGGTGCACAAAGCACAGGGCTCGCAATGGCGGCGCGTAGTGATCTGCCTGCCGACGAAGGCGGGATCACGCTCACCGCTCATCGAGCGCAGCCTTGTTTATACAGCGCTCACCAGAGCGCAGAGCGAAATCATTGTGCTGGGTCACCATGCCCACCTTGCAGAGGCCGTTAGGCATCGGAAAGCCGCTGATAGGCGTAAAGTTGGGCTGCCGAGAAGGCTAAGTCAGATGTTAAGTGCCTATGGCAGATGCGAATAAGTACCTAATCTCTTTGCTACGCAGGGCGATGAGGATGAGTTCGGCCAAGCAATAGTGCTCCAGCAGAGTTGGCTAATACGATTGATTCAAGGTGTGAAATCTAATTGATTTATATGAGCTTTGTCTGCGTATTCGCCTTGTTGTCTGGTAGACTTGCGACGTATTAGGTCGACGTTAAGAAAAACAGACTTAAACAACAACTCCATGGAGCACGGAACTCTTTGTCACCGCCAATTGATGTGACCTGTAGCGAGTAAGAAAACCATCTACCCGGTTATTGAGTGTGCGTAACCCGCATAATCACAGAGCATGGCTGCGGCCAGAACAGAATACGGAACGATCAAATGAATACAGAAACCCACCGCCAGCTTGCCAATGATATTTGGAGCATCTGCAATCTGCTACGCGGGCCGTATAAGCGCAACGAATACCGCAAGGTCATCTTGCCACTCACAGTGTTGCGCCGTTTCGATTGTCTGCTGGCCCCTTCCAAGGCCTCCGCACTGGAAACATTCAACCAGTACAAAGGCAAGCCAGAAAGTATCATCCGAAGCGTGATGCGGTCGGCCACGGGTTATCCATTTTACAATCTGTCCAAGCTGGAATTTGCGCCGTCACAAAAAGGGCGCAACTCTCTGCTGGACGACCCCAGTAACCTCGCTCCCAATCTCAACAGCTACATCAATGGGTATTCCCCCAACATCCGTGCCATTTTTGATCATTTCAAGTTTGGTGAGCAGATCACCAAAATGGCCGAGAAGAACCTGCTGTTCCAAGTCATCCAGAAATTCGCCACTTTCGATCTGAGTTTTTCCAACTTGTCTGCCGACCAAGCGGCGATGCAGATGGGATATGTGTTCGAAGAACTGATCCGGATTGGTGCGGAACAGTCCAACGAGGAGGCCGGAGAACACTTTACCCCACGTGAAGTTATCAAACTGATGGTCAATCTGCTGCTGACTCCCGAACAGGACTTGCGACGCAGTCACGTGGTCAAAACCATATACGACCCAGCCTGCGGTACGGGAGGCATGCTTTCGGTAGCCGAGAAATACATCCGCGACCTCAACAACGACGCCAACCCATTGCTCTATGGCCAGGACTGGAACGACGAAGCTTGGGCCGTTTGTCGCTCCGATATGCTCATTAAGGGCGAGGATGCCGACAATATTGCACTGGGGGATTCCTTCACGAAAGATGCTCATGCGCGTGACGAGCAGGGTCAGAAACGCAGCTTCGATTACATGCTGGCCAACCCGCCTTTCGGTGTGGAATGGAAGCAGCAACAACGGTACATCCAACATGAGCGCGACAACCTGGGGTACCAAGGCCGTTTTGGAGCAGGCACTCCGCGCATCAACGACGGTGCGCTGCTGTTCCTGCAACACATGATAGACAAGATGCGCCCAGCTTCAGCGGGCGGCAGTCGCATCGGCATTGTGTTCAATGGTTCGCCCTTGTTCACCGGCGATGCCGGGGGTGGCGAGTCCGAAATCCGCCGCTGGATCATCGAAAACGACTGGCTCGAAGTCATTGTCGCGATGCCTGACCAATTATTCTATAACACCGGCATCAGCACCTATATCTGGGTGCTGACCAACAATAAAGAGCCTCACCGGAAGGGAAAGGTGCAGCTCATCGATGCCCGCAACCATTGGGTACCAATGGAGAAAAGCTTGGGCAACAAGCGCTGCCGCATTGGCGACCCTTCCGACAAGCCCAAAGACCCCGACTACATTGGCGACATCACTGGTTTGCACGGCCAGTTTCAGGAGGGAGCCTACCGCTGGGTGCTGTTTGACAAGGGTGGCAAGGTTATCACCGTCGCCGAAACGGCTCCGACGAGCGAAATACCGGATGGCCAGCAGTGGAAACAACTCGTGGTCAGTAAGGTGTTCGATAACGAAGACTTTGGCTACAACAAGATCACCGTCGAGCGCCCATTGCGTTTGAACTTCCACGCCACCCCCAAGCGGCTGGCCCGTTTAGAAGATGAAACAGCCTTCAAAAACCTCGTCACCAGTGCCAAGAAGGACGAAGCCGCACGCTTGGTCGATATTGCCGCGGGCGAAAAACGCCAGCAGCAGATTCGTGATCTATTGGTCGAGTTTGCCAATCGCTGCCCGGAGCAAATCAACGACCGCAAGGTGTTTCTGGACCGACTCAAACCTGTGGACCGCGAACTAAACGTGCGCCTTTCCGCCCCTGAACTCAAGGCAGTGGTCAGTGCGCTCTCCGAACGCGATGAAACCGCTGAAATCTGCCGTAACCGCGATGGAGAGGCCGAGCCAGATACCGAATTGCGCGATACCGAAAACGTACCAATGAAAGAAAGTATTCAGGCCTACTTTGAGCGTGAGGTGCTGCCCCATGTGCCGGATGCATGGGTCGACTATAGCAAGACCAAAATTGGCTACGAAATCCCGCTCAACCGTCACTTCTACCGCTATGAGCCACCGCGCGAGCTTTCGGTGATTGAGAGCGAAATAAAGGCTCTGGAGACTGACATCGTACGCTTACTCGGAGAAGTTACGTCATGAACCAGGAATTCCTACGCCCGCGTCTCGTGGGCAGGCGTTTCGATGAGCATACCCTGCCGCTAGACATCCTAAAGGATTTCTCCGCGCTGGAGGAGATGCTGTTGGAAGTCGCCAAGCGCCAATACCTTGCTACACACCCTGACCGCCAGCGCACGCCAAAGGGGTTCACCAAAGGGCTGGAGTTGCACCTGACAGCAGTGGAAGAGGGCAGCACCATTCCGGTGATTGCCCTGACCTTTGCCACTTTGTTTCCGTCGGCCGATGCTGAGTACTTTGATCAAGCCAAAGATGAGATCGTTGAAGCTATTGCCGCCGCCGAACAAGGGCGGCAGCCAACTTTGCCACCCGAACTGCTGCGTTATTTTGACCGCTTCGGTCGTGGTCTGCACGAAGGTGAAGCTATGGAGTTTGTCCGCAGCAACGGCCAGACCACGGCATTGACATCAGTCACGCGGGAACGCTTGCTGCGGGCCTCGCAGGCGGAAAGCTGGACTGAAGAAGTCACACTAAAAGGCCGAATTCCGGAAGTTGATCAGGCCGATCACGGCTTTGAACTGGAGCTACGCGACGGCCTCAAGCTCAAAGCGCCCTTACTTGAAGCGCATCGTAAGACAGTCCTTGATGCCCACTACAGCTATCGCTCTGGGATGCTGGTGTCTATCAAAGGCGTGATCCAACGTGACCGTGCCGACCGCCCCAAATGTTTTGAATCGGTCGAACACGTCACGCCGCTAGATCCGCTAGATATCGAAACTCGCCTCGAAGAATTAGCACAGTTGGAAGATGGCTGGCTGGATGGCAAAGGGCAGGGGTTGGAGCAGACCACGCTCAATGGCTTGGCGAAGGCATTTGATGAATATTTTGATCCCGCTCTGCCCTTACCGTATCTGTATCCGACGCCAGAAGGTGGCGTGCAAGCCGAATGGACGATGGGTAGTTGGGAGGTGTCGCTGGAAATCAACCTGCCGAGCTTGGCGGCCGAGTATCAGGCCGTACACCTTGCCAGCGGTGAAAGCCGTGAGATGGGGCTGTTGCTCGGGCCTGAAGATACCACTGGCTGGGCTGCATTAAATGATGTCCTTAGTAAGCTGCAGGAGGGCAATGCATGACACCAGACACCCTGCTGCTGCGCCAGATTCACCCCAGTTTTATTCAGGATGGCCGCGTCACCTCGCAGGCCTTCCGTCCTACACCTAAAGATGAGTTTTTGCTGTCAGTAGACGATGGCGACCGTGTCAGCGCCGAAGCCTCCTGGCAGCGCTTCACCGCCAACACGGCCTGCAAATCTGTCGGCGTGCAGGCCGTATCGCAGTCAGAATGCACTGCACAGGAACTCCCTGTGATCGAGGACGGCGAGCCCCACCCGGAGCATTGTTCCGTTGATTTCACTTCGTTCGATAAGAAAGCGATTGAAAAGAGAGCCAAACTGCTGCGCGCGCAAGCGGAAACGCGTGGTTGGTTGTTCAGGGAGGTAGTGGCATGAAATACGCCACGTACAACAAATACAAACCCAGCCCGATGGCTTGGCTGGATCAATTACCGTCGCACTGGAACTCTGCATCCCTTCGCTGGATGTCGAAGCGCTATGCCGGTGGCACGCCCGACAAAGGCAACGAAGCTTATTGGGAGAATGGCGACATTCCGTGGATCAATTCCGGGGCGGTGAATGAAGGCTATATCACCAAACCCTCTGAGCTGATTACGCGAGAAGGCTTCGCCAGTAGTAGCGCCAAATGGATTCCAAAAGACGCTTTGGTCATGGCGTTGGCCGGGCAAGGCAAGACCAAGGGGATGGTGGCCCAGCTCGGCATCCCGACGACCTGCAACCAGTCGATGGCCGCGTTGATTCCTGACCAACGGTTCACGCCTCGTTACCTCTATTACTGGCTCACTGCCAACTACCAGAACATCCGCAATCTGGCCGGTGGCGAAGCGCGTGACGGCTTGAACCTTGAAATGCTGGGTTCAATTCCTTGCCCGGTGCCCCCGGTCGATGAACAGCAAACCATCGCCCGCTTCCTCGATGCCAAGACTGCGCAGATTGACGCGCTGGTTGCGCAGAAGAGCCAGCTCATCGAAAAGCTCAAGGAAAAGCGGCAGGCACTCATTGCCCGCACCGTCACCCGTGGCCTGCCACCTGAAGCTGCCAAGGCTGCGGGGTTGGAGCCTCATCCGGAGATGATGGATTCGGGGGGGGATTGGTTGGGCGAGATGCCTTCCGGCTGGAAGATCATGCCACTACGACGATTGATCAAGTTCGTGAAAACTGGAAATACACCGAGTGGAGCAGAAGAATATCACTTCGAGGTCGAGGGTTTCAATTGGTACACCCCGAGCGACTTTTCTGAAGACATTTACCTGGGGCACGCAAACAGGGCGTTGTCAGCTGAAGGCAAAGCTGAGGTCCGTGTTTTTCCAGAAAAGACCGTGATGCTCGTCGGGATAGGTGCGACTATTGGCAAGGTAGGTCTGGCTTTGAGTGAGTGCTCATGCAATCAGCAAATTAATGCGATTGGCTGTGGCTCCGCGCTTAACCCTATCTTCGCAACCTATTACTTGAAGATTTTGCGTGACTTCATAGTGAAATGCGGAAAATTCACTACTATGCCAATCATCAATCAAGATGAAACTAAGAATCTTGTTTTTACTGTCCCTCCTCTTGCAGAGCAATCGGCAATTGCCACCTATCTCGATCATGAGACCATCGCAATTGACCAATTAATGAATCGCATTGACGAAGCAATCTATCGGCTCACCGAATATCGCCAGGCCCTCATCACCTCCGCCGTCACCGGCAAGATCGACGTGCAGGGGCTGGCATGAGCACGCCGTTTGAGATCGAGAGCTTTGATAATTATCTCAACACCATCCACAGCGAACTGGGGCAGAACGGCGAAGGTAAACGCCGTCTTTATTTTCGCGGGCAGAGCAAACGTGCAATAGATGGCTATCCACTGACACCCTCGGTGGCGCGCTATGAGCATCTGGGCAGCCTGAGCTTACCGGAGCGGGAGCAGAAGGAATGCGAGGTGCTGGATACTTTCAGCAATCATCTGCTGACCTATGTGCAGCACCGGCCACAGACTGCGTGGGAAGAACTGGCTATTGCCCAACACCACGGCCTACCCACACGCTTTATGGACTGGACGACCAATCCCTTGGTGGCACTGTACTTTGCCGTTCGCAATACAAGTGGCCGCGATGCAGACAGCGCGGTCTATGTGCTGATTTCCAACCCAAAGCGTTACGCTGATTTGAAACGCGGACAGGCGGCTCTTGTTAAGCCAGTGGGTGATGCCGCCACTGAATCCGCCACCGAGCTGGAAGACGACGTCTACGACGACTTCAGCACAGACGACGCCACTCTGGTCGCTGCCACCGCCGATACCACAACGCTAACCGATAGCATGGAGTTGAACGCCGATGTCGGCCCGCAGGAATTGCCGACGCCGTTCAAGATCAGCGAAAACATCATCTACGACCCGCCGCACGTATCACCGCGTATTCGTGCACAAGACGGTGTGCTGCTGGCCTGCTGGCAACCGATGCAGCCGCTGGACGAAAAGGACTATCTGGAGATCGTCATCAAGCAGGCGGCACATGAAGACATTCGCCGTCGACTGGACCAGTACGGCGTATTCGACAAACAACTTTTTCCCGACCTCGATGGCATTGCCAAGTGGCTGAAGTACCGCGCCTACGAGATCAATGGAACGATCTGAGGAAGACCCCGATGCCCGGCCAAACCACCGAACGAGCTTTTGAATTCCACGTTGAAGACCTGCTGCTCAAGCAGGGAGGCTGGTTGCCCGGCACCAATGCCGAATGGGACAAGGCGCGGGCGTTGTTCCCGGCTCGGGTTTTCGCTTTCATCGAAGCCACCCAACCCAAGCTGTGGGACGAAATGACCACACAGCACGGCTGCAATTTGCAACCCATGTTGCTGGATGCGCTGGGCAAGGAGCTGAATATCAAAGGCAGCTTGTACGTGCTGCGCCACGGCTTCAAGTTTTACGGCAAGTTGTTCCGGCTGGCCTATTTCAGGCCAGCCCATACGCTTTCGCCCGATGTGCTAGAACTGTATGCGCAGAACCAGCTCACCGTAACGCGGCAGGTACCTTGCCACCCCGGCGACCACTCCACCATCGACATGGTGCTGGCCGTGAACGGCTTGCCGGTGGCCACCATCGAACTGAAAAACCCCGGCACGCACCAGACCTGGCGGCATGGCATCAAGCAGTACCAGGACGACCGTGATCCGCGTGCGCCGCTGTTCGATTTCAAGAAACGTGCGTTGGTGCACTTTGCCGCTGACCCGGATGAAGTGTGGATGACCACGCGGCTTGCCAAGGAGAAAACCTTCTTCCTGCCCTTCAACCGGGGCAGTCATCCGGGGCAGATTCAGTGTGGCGCAGGCAACCCACAGCACGCCAGCGGCTACCGCACAGGCTATTTCTGGCAAGAAACCCTGCAACGCGACAGCTTTCTCGACATCCTCGGCCACTTCCTGTTCATCGAGAAGGACGAGCAAAAGGTGGACGACGGCCGGGGCGGAAAAAAGCTGGTCACCACTGAAAAAATGGTCTTCCCACGCTACCACCAACTGGATGCAGTACGCGCTCTGGTAGCCGCCGCCCGCGTCGAAAGCGCCGGTCACAATTACCTGATCCAGCACTCGGCGGGTAGTGGCAAGACCAACAGCATTTCTTGGTTGTCGCATCGGCTGGCTAGCCTGCACAACGGGCAGGATCAGAAGGTGTTTGACTGCGTGATCGTCATCACCGACCGCAAGGTGCTGGACCAGCAGTTGCAGGACGCCATCTACCAGATCGAGCACGCACAAGGCGTGGTCAAAGCGATCGACCAGGATGCTAAGCAACTGGCCAATGCGTTAATCGACGGCACCAAGATCGTCATTACCACATTACAGAAATTCCCGTTTGTGTTGCGCGGCCTACTGCACGCGGCCGGAGCCGAAAATCAAGACAAGGCCAATGACGAGGAAAAAGCGCAGGCCAAAGCATGGCAAGCAGCCATTGCGGCGCGGCGATACGCGGTGATCGTGGACGAAGCGCATTCCAGCCAGACAGGTGAAACCGCGCGCGAGCTGAAGAGTATTCTGGGCGCCGCAGCAAACGATGGTACCGCTGGCGAGGACGAATCCGACTGGGAAGATCACCTAAACCAGATCATGGCTTCACGTGGCCAGCAGAAAAACCTGAGCTTCTTTGCCTTTACTGCTACTCCCAAGGGTAAAACGCTAGAATTGTTTGGCAGGCCAGGTAGCAGTGGCATGCCCGAAGCTTTCCACACCTATTCTATGCGCCAAGCGATTGAGGAAGGCTTCATCCTCGATGTGCTGCGCAACTACACGACCTACAGCACCTGGTTCAAGTTCGTAAAGACGGTGGAGGATGACCCCGCTATCCCGAAGAAAAAGGGAGCTAAGGCGCTGGCCAAGTTTAAGGAGCTCCACCCGCACAACATCGAGCAGAAAACCGAGGTGATGATTGAACATTTTCGCGAGCATGTGCGACACCAGCTTGGCGGGCGCGGCAAAGCCATGGTCGTGACGGCCAGCCGCATTCAGGCGGTGCGCTACAAGCTGGCGTTCGAGCGCTACATTCAGGAGCAGGGTTACACCGACATCCGTTCGTTGGTGGCATTCAGCGGCACAGTGAAAGACCCGGATACCGGCGTTGAGTACACCGAACCAACTATGAACCCGGATGTTGTCACCGGCAAGCCCATTCCGGAAAGCCAGTTGCCTGAGCACTTTGGTTCCAGCGATTATCAGGTACTGCTGGTCGCAAACAAGTACCAGACCGGCTTCGACCAACCGCTGCTGTGCGCGATGTATGTAGACAAGCGGCTGGATGGTGTGCAGGCAGTGCAGACACTGTCCCGTCTGAACCGCAAGATCGCGGGTAAGGTCGAACCGTTCGTGCTGGATTTTATCAACAAACCTGAAGACATCTACGCCGCCTTTAAACCCTATTTTGATTCCACAAGTCTGCAGGAATCGGCCAACCCTGAAATGCTGCCCAGTATCAAGCACGAGCTGGATCAGCTACAGATTTACTACTGGAGCGAGGTGGAAGCGTTTGCGCGTATTTTCTACCGCCAGCCGGATAGGCAGAACCCCGCTGACCATGCACATATGCAGCGCCATTTGCAGCCTGCTGTGGATCGCTTCAAGGCCATAGAGGATGACGAGGTACGCTCCACCTTCCGCGACAAGCTAGGTGGTTATGTACGGATGTATTCGTTTCTGAGCCAGATTCTGCCCTACGCTGACCCTGACCTGGAGATGCTCTATAGCTACGGGCGATTCTTGCTACCACACCTGCCGCTGGACCGTGATAACACAGTGGTCAAGATTGGCAACGAGGTGGAGTTGCAGTACTACCGGCTGCAACGAGTATTCAGCGGACCGATTGAATTGATAATGGGCGAACCAGAAGGCGTCTATAGTCCCACCGATGTAGGTACCGGTAAAGCTAAGGAAGAAAAGGCTCCGCTGTCGGAAATCATTCAGGTGCTTAATGAACGTTTTGGTACCACCTTCACCGAAGAGGACAGGTTGTTCTTTGACCAGATCAAGGCCCGTGCTACCAGTAATAGCCAAGTGATTCAAACTGCAATGGCTAACTCACTAGACAAGTTTCAGCTGGGGGTACGTAAATTGATTGAGGACCTTATGATTCAGCGTATGGCTGAGAACGACAAGATCGTTACCAGATACATGGACGATGGCGAGTTTCAACGCACGGCGTTTCCGATCCTGGCAAAGGAAATTTTTTAAGCAGTCCATACGCAGCAAGCTTCTGATGAGGATGAAAAATGATGATAACTCGGCTGACACTTAGAGCAGCTAACAAAACTAAGATGATTCGAAAGATAGAGAAGCTAAAAAAAATATTTTGTTTCTAATGATGCCAATCCTCACATAAGCGGCATGACACGACAAATCATCAGTAAGACGCTCTGGAAATCCCTGCAACCACTCCAGGGTGGGATTGGCCGCGACCGACCGGAGGCATCACTTGAAAATGTAAGAAAATAGCTGTTTTTGCCCTAAAAAGATCATTTAAATAACATTCAACTATCAATTTGTAATGAAATGTGTGTATGAAATCTGCTCAGGCTGCCATTTTATGCGTCACACAGTCAGTCATACAACCTGACTGGTTTCAATTTTTTCTCCATACCTTTTTGGGCTGGGGTTCATCGGTGGCCGTTACACTGGTCGGCATTGACTACAGTGATGGCCACCCGGTGTCAGTGTCGGGGATCATGTGGGGTCCGCTTCTTTACTTCAGGAGCAGGGTAAAGCTCCTCGTGATAGAGGGACACGAGGTGTTTGACGGCCGCCTCGATCTCACGCAGTCCCGTCAGGCGTTTAGACAGAAGCCCGCGGTTGACGCCATGTTTCTCCGCAGCCTCCTTCTGAGTGCTGCCTAACACCATCACTTCATACATGGCCTGGATAATGGCGTCTGAGGTCATCTTGGTCAGCGCTATTAGCCCGTCGAATTGTTTCTTGTTCATCTACGAAGTCCTACAACAACCAACGGATGATAAGGGTCATATTCTCTCTCCGGTAAGCGTCCCTCAAAGTAGCTTGGGACGCCCCATAGGCAACATCGAGTATCCGTCCGGGCAGGACTCTGACCATGATGTGGTCGGGCTACCGGGCAGAGTACCCATCTATCATCCCTGCTAGGCCGGTCATAAAGCAAGAAAAATGACTAATAAAGGTCATTTGGTTGCTCGGAGTGGCAGTCTTAGCCGGACATTTTGATTCTGCAGCGTTAAAAATGAAAAAAGCCACTGTGTGTTGAACACGAGTGGCTTAGTGAGTTAATGGAACATCATGCCGGTCAAGGTCACGAGTTCACGTAAGTTGCTGAACAGCTGGCCGTGCGCTGCTTTCGCAGAGCTTGGCTCGCTGTCGAACATGCACATCTCTTTGATCACGTACCCTTTCATGGGAACGCGCTGGAGATAGCACAGAGCGGAGTTGTCCGCAGTGGTAATGGCACCGTTGAGCAGGGTCACCTTGAGGGTGTTAAGACAAACTCTATATTCGAAACCATCTCCTTCCCGAACAATGCTGTTCTCGGTATCGAGCGTACAGCGCCGTTGCTGACGTTTCAGCAGATCAGCGAGTTGAGCAGTGATGGAGGTGCAACCACCGGCGTTAAGCAGGTAGGCGGCGTTCAGTTGGCTCAGATTGGTGATGCACATAATATGTTTCCTTTGCCAAAAGGCATTTAGGTCCAAAAAGGACATGGTCAAGACCGGTCAGTTCTTTGATCGGGGGGTGTAGATCCAGAAGGATTGGAGCAATGCCCTCTCGGGTGAGAGGGGCATTGTGGGGGGCTTGCTTAGGCTGCTTTGTGGGTCGGGCCGCTGAGTTGCGAACCGGCACCACCAGACAGTGCTGCGAGCATATTGCTCCCGAGGGAGAAGCCAACGGCTTCGAACGGGGGGAAGCAGACACCTTGGCCCAGAACCTCGTGGGCGGTGGTGTCAGGCAGTCCGTCAATAATATTGACGGGTACCCCTTTTCCTCGTGCGTGCTCAAGCGGAGTGAGCAGACGAGAAAGGTCAGGGTTATTGCTGTTTGTTACAAAAGGCTCTGTCGATCTGCACTTTTGATAAGAGCGTCCCACAGTCCCATAACCTGTTGATTCACAGGTAATAAGTTGCCTCTTAAAACCTTTGCCAGCAGCCAAATCACGAGACTCCTTAGAGGCCAAGTAAGAGAACTCTCTCCAACGTGGATCCTCATCAGGTATGTCTTCGAGAATGTCGCCAACGCAGCTTTCCTTGACCTTGGTGGATACCAAGTTGCTGAGTACATCGCTCACCGCAGCACCCGGAGTCCTGGCAACGACACAGAGTCGTTGACGCTTCTCCAGACAACCAAACTCACTTGCATCAAGGACAGTCTCCTCTAGCACGTAACCTCGGCTGCTCAGTACCGATCTGATCACTGCCATCGAGGCGGTAGACCCATAGGGAACCACGTTCTCGATAATGCAGATTGCAGGATTCAGAGCGATGACTAAGCTGAGGTAGTGAAAGAAACATGCCCCAGCAGATTCGTGCTCCTCAGCGAACGCGAGTTTGTTTTTAGTGCGCCCAGAATTTGAGGCTCCGGTACATGGAATTCCTTTTCCAATCGCGATACTGTTGTTGTCAAAATGGCTAGTGTTAATGAGCTGGGAGTTATGGTGATTTTTGGTGTACGGAGGGATAAAAGGAGTGGCTATATTGCGGATTGATTTCTGTAAGAATCTCAATCCACAGAGGTGATATGCCATGAACTAGTGAAAAGCGCTCAGCTAACTCCATCAGTTATACAGTGACCATCTGGTTTGGCGACGTCAGACAATTGATGACATGAACGGCATATCGGCCTGCTGATAAAGCTCCACCTGGGTCAGATGATGCCGAGCACCTAAATGAAGGCGTGCACTGCTGCTGCCGTCACCACCTATCATCCGCCATCTTTTTACGGCGAGCCAACTCCCTCTCGCTCGGTTCAGTACTCGCGAACGAACCGGGTTTGATATCGCCATCTGGCACATAGGTACTCATCACCACGCCGGAAGCCGATACCCGGGTGCGGACGAGGCGCAGCGCCGCTGGTCTTGCGGCTTCGCCAAAGAGGCGCTTGCCACGACCAAGCACCAGAGGAAAAATCCAGATGTTGTACTCGTCGATCAGGGCGGCGGCCTGCAGGCTCTGGAGCAAGTTGCCGCTACCGATCAGCTGCATATCGGGGCCAGCCTGGGCCTTTAACGCGCCGATTGCCGACACGGCATCGCCCTGTAGCAAGCTCGAGTTGTGCCAGTGGAGCGACGTAAGGGTGCGAGAAGCGACGTGCTTTTTCGCTGCATTGAGCGTCTTTGCAATCGGGTGAGCGGCGGGTTGATAGGGCCAGTAGGCTTCGAATATCTCGTAGGTTCTGCGCCCGAGCAGCAGCTCACGCCCTCCGCCATCGAAACCCGCCGTCCCGATGTCCATGTCATCGCTGGCGTAACCTGCCATCCAGCCCCCCAGGGTAAAACCGCCGGTGGGGTCTTCCTCTCGCCCGCCGGGCGCTTGCATAATGCCGTCAAGTGAGACAAAGGCCGATGCGACGACTCTTCTCATGGAGACACTCCTGCTATAAAACTGTCTGGATCCTTGGGAAGGGGCAAGCTCTCGGGGCCGTCGAGCCGGCCCAGCGGTGCTGCCGACGGCCGTTCGAGAGCCAGCCCGTCAGTGGCGTCAGCCACGTACTGCCGCTTCGATGACGTCAACGTCGATCTTCTTCATCGACATCATGGCCACGAACGCTCGTTTGGCGGCATCGCCCCCCTTGGCCAGGGCCTCTGTCAGCACCCTTGGGGTGATTTGCCAGCTGATGCCCCATTTATCCTTGCACCAGCCGCACTCGCTCTCTTGTCCGCCATGGCTCACGATGGCGTTCCAGTAGAGGTCCGTCTCTGTCTGATCGTCGGTTGCTATCTGGAAGGAGAAGGCTTCGCTGTGCATGAAGAGCGGGCCACCGTTCAGGCCTATCCAGGCCACACCGAGGACGGTGAACTCGACGACCAAGGTGTCGCCGGCC
>NZ_JAPCIZ010000085.1:0-15980 GCF_027707725.1 Aeromonas sp. QDB25
CATGGTGTTCCGCTTTGTTTCTTTGGCGAGAAGAAGCGTACCAGAACCGGCAGTTGGCCTCTTCTCTCCTATGCACCATGGGTGTTGCAGTTATTATCTGAATTCGCGCTGTTCCTTGTGAAATGAGCCGGGTTAGCCGATCAGCGACAGCGCATGGTCCAGCACCTTGTCGCCCCGCTGCATGCCGTAATCGATCATGTCGATGGTGGCCACCGGCACGCCGTGCGGTGCCGCACGCCCGGCCAGCTCCGCCTGCATGTACTTGACCTGGGGGCCTAGCAGCACGACCTGGTAGTGGGGCATCTGGTTGTCGAACTCGCTGGCACCGAAGGCGTTGATCTCGGCCTCCAGACCGCGTTTCGCCGCCTCTTCCTTCATCTTCTTGACCAGCAGGCTGGTGGACATGCCGGAGGAGCAGCACAACATGATCTTCTTCATCAGATAATCTCCTTGGGGTGGTATGGGAGGGATTGTGCCGATCTCGGAAATGAATGGAAACCGGTTTCCATTTTGATTCATTTCATTTGTGATCCAGGTCGACCATTCCCTGGAGAAGCGTGCCTTTTTTGTGAGCCAGCTAGAAAAACAGGGAAACTCGGTTGGTGAATACGGACGCTGAGTCCGAAAGAGAGCAGAATGGAGGCACGCCATAGCGCCTGGCGAGAAGAGGAAAGATGCCGCAATGAACATGCAAGTGATGGGGATGCTGGCCAGCATTGTTGAACAAAGAATGATACCGGTTGCCAACTGGCTGACACGCAGTCGGCACGTGATGGCACTCAGAGACGGGTTTCAGCTCGCCATGCCCTTCATCATCGTCGGCAGTCTGCTGGTGCCCATCCTCTATCCCCCTGTCGCCAGCGACAACGCCCACCCGCTGGCCATCGCCCTGCGGGACCTCTCCCAGCAGCTGATGCCCTGGCTGTATCCTGTCTACAGCCATACCGCCGGCCTGGTCTCCCTCATCATCGCCTTCGGAGCCGCCGCCAGCCTGGCCAAGGCGTATGAGATGCCGGAGCGCCTCTCCGGCCTGTGCGGCTGCGTCGCCTTCCTGCTGCTCATCGACTTTCGCTCGGCACAGGGAGGGGTCTTCGGCTACCTGGGAGGACTCGGGATTTTCACCGCCCTGCTGGCGGCCTTCTATACGGTGGAGGTCATCCGCCTGTTCCAGCGGGCCGGCTGGATCATCCAGTTTCCCGAGGAGGTCCCCCTGATGACCCGCCAGGGATTCCAGCTGATCATTCCCCTGCTGTTTATCACCCTCTCCCTCAGCTTGCTGCGGCTCTGGCTGCAACAGCATTTCGGGATATCGCTGCCCGAGCTGATGGAGTACCTGTTCCAGCCCCTGGTCACCGGCGCCGATACCTTGCCGGCACTGCTCATCGCCCTGCTGGTGGCACACCTGCTCTGGTTCATGGGGGTGCACGGGGCCCTCATCGTCAACGGCCTGCTCTCCCCGTTCTGGATGGCGGGTCTGAGCGCCAACCAGGGCGCACTGATGGCAGGGGAGCCCCTGCCCCACATCTTCCTGCAGGGGTTCTGGGACTACTACCTGCTGATCGGAGGCATAGGCACCACCCTGCCCCTGGTCTTCATGGCCATGCGCAGCCGCAGCCGAACCCTGCACTCGGTCGGCCGGCTCGGCCTCATCCCCTCGCTGTTCAACATCAACGAGCCCCTGCTGTTCGGTTTTCCCATCATCATGAACCCGCTCTTCTTCCTGCCCTTCATAGGGGTCCCCATGGTCAATGCCACCCTGGCCTGGCTGCTGACCGAGTGGGGCTACCTGGATCGCTTCGTCGCCATGTTGCCCTGGTCCATGCCCTCTCCCCTGGGGGCAGCCTGGGCCGCCAATGGCAGCCTGGCCAACGCCCTCATGGTGCTGGTCTGCATCCTCAACAGCTACGTGCTCTACCGCCCCTTCTTCATCGCTCACGAGCGGATGCTGCTGGCCCAGGAGACGGAGCGCAGGGCTCACTGATCAAGCAGGCCGCCCCGAGGCGGCCTGACTCAACGGTTGCCTGCGCGGGCAAAACTGCCCTGGGCCTGCACCTCATAAGGGCCGAGGCAGGCTGGCAGGAAGGCTGACTGCCCCCTATCCAATACCAGGGGGGGCTGGCCGTCACGGTGCAGGGAGAGGGAGCCATTGATGGCAAACAGGATCTCCGCGCTCGTCGTGACCAGCCTGTGTTCCCCCTCGCCGTAGACACTGAAGGTGAAGTCGGGGACAGGCACATCGAAGTGTTGCGCCCCTTCCTCCGCACGGGGAGAGATCAGGAGCGTCTCGACCGGCTTGGGCCGGCATTTGGTGCAGGCGAGCAGTTCGTCCACGTCCAGATGCTTGGCGGTCAGCCCGGCCCGCAGCACGTTGTCGGAGTTGGCCATGATTTCGAGCCCGGTCCCATGGACATAGGCATGGGGGGTACCGGCATCCAGATACATGGCCTGGCCCGGGTGCAGCGTCACCACATTGAGCAACAGGGGAGCAAACAGACCCACGTCCCCCGGATACTGGGTGAACAGGTCCAGCACTAGGGCAAAAGTCTCGTCCTGACGATCGCGCTCGGCACAGACCCTGAGGGCGGCGAGTGCCGTCTCTTTGCTCTCCCCCTCCAGAGTCAGCAGAGCCCGGAAGAAACGTGCCAGTCCGCCCTCGCTCTGATCGGCGGCGAACACCTCCACCAGCGGCGCCAGACTGGCCGCCGCCACCCGCTCAAACAGCACCAGGATGGCGGCAAAGTCACGAAAACCGTTCATCGCCTGATAGGGGGTCAGGGCGAACACCAGCTCGGGCTTGTGGTTGTCATCGCGATAGTTGCGGTAGGGAGCATCGATGGCGATACCCTCCGCCACCTCGCGAGCAAACCCGGCCTCGGCCTGAGCCTTGCTGGGGTGAACCTGGATGGAGAGCGCCTTCTCGGCACAGAGCACCTTGAACAGGAAGGGCAGCCCCCCGAAGCGGGCGTAGGTGGATTCGCCCAGTATCGCCACGCCGCGCCCGGCGATCAGCTCGGACAGAGGCGTCGGCAGGCCAGCTACCTCGACCTGTGAACAGCCGTTGGGATGAGCCCCCATCCAGAGCTCGGCCTGAGGCTTGCGCTCCGGATTCGTGATCCCGAACAGCCGGGTCAAGGCGTCACGGCTACCCCAGTCATATTCCTGGATCGGGTTTCGCATCAGAAATGCTGTCGATAAATACATGATGGACATCTCATGGTGATGGTGGAAGGGAGATGTCCGGAATGTATCAGCCCAACCCAATTACGGAAACCGGTTTCCACCATTGGAGTGATCCACATCAGATAATGACGCCATGAGAGGGGGGTGGCGACAGGTCGACATAAGGGAAGAAAACCTCTGTCCAGCGCGCCTGCGTATCAAGGGTAGGCGTTGTTCAGGCAGCCACGACCTGGCGTGGTGTCATGATACGGCCCAGGAGGATAAGGACGTCAGCCAGCAGCCAGCTGGGGGAATAATGAGCGAAAGAGGGCAATACTCGGAGCCTGCCGGCCCATTTGACGGCAAGCGCTTTCCAAAACAGGAGGGTGTGACTGAGGGGGGCGTTCGTCGGAGACGGGTCAGGGCAGACCAGAGAGTTGGGTCTGCCCTGAGTGCCGGGCTAGCCCATCAGCCCCAGGTAGTTCATTAGGGTGGCCCCCAGGCTGGTGGTGACGAGCGAGCCCAGGGTGGTGGTGGCGATGATGTTGGCCGCCAGGGCGCTGTCACCGCCCATGGCGCGGGTCATCACATAGCTGGCGGCGGCGGTGGGGGTTGAGCTGATGAGAAACAGGATGCCGAGGGCCTGAGGGCTGAAGCCGAGCGCCCAGGCCCCCAGCACCAGCAGCACGGGGATGCAGCACAACCGGTTGACCGTGGCCCAGCCGGTCAGCATGGCGCCGCCACGCAGGGCCTTGAGGTTGAGGCTGGCGCCGGTGCACAGCAGGGCCAGCGGCAGGGTCATGTTGGCGAAATAGTTGCCCGTGCTGATGACCAGCTGAGGCAGTTCGATGCCGAGCAGACCGAAGGGCAGGGCCGCCAGAATGGCGATGATGAGGGGGTTTTTGACGATCCCCTTGAGTATGGGGGCGAGCCCCTTTCCGCCCCCCAGGCTGCGGGTCAGGGTGATCACCGCGAGCACGTTGTAGAGCACAGTGATGGAGCCCACCAGCAGGGCGGCGGCCCCTATCCCCTCCGGGCCGTAGGCGTTTTGCACATAGGCCAGCCCCATGATCCCCATGTTGCCGCGAAAGCTGCCCTGCACGAAGATGCCCCGCAATTTCTGCTCGCTGATGAAACGGGCCGCCAGTACCTCCAGCACCAGGAAACCGGCGAGGGTGCCGAGCAGGCCGTAGAGGATGAGCCAGGGGCTCGGCATGGTGGAGAAGTCGGTGCGCACCATGCTCAGAAACAAGAGAGCTGGCAGGGTGACCTGGAACACCAGACGGGAGGCGGACTCGACGAAGCTGTCGGGCAAGAGACCCAGCCGCTTGAGCCAGATGCCGAGTACCAGCACCAGACAGATGGGGCCCGTGATGGAGAGAGAGAAGTGCAGACTTGCCAACAGATCCATGATGCGCGTCCTGTGCAACGGCGAAGAAAGTCGCCTGGGAAAGGGCATTCTAACGCCATGGGCTTGTATTCACAGGAGTTAATCACAACAATGTCTGCATCCCGGTTGTCGCCCTCCCCTGTCACGGATCCCCCATGGAAAAGAAACTGACCATCCTCGATATCGCTCGCCTCAGCGGGGTCGGCAAGTCGACCGTCTCCCGGGTGCTCAATCAGGATCCCAAGGTCAATGCCCAGACCAGGGCCAGGGTCGAATCGGTGATCGCCCAGCACGGTTTCGTCCCGAGCAAGTCGGCCAGGGCCATGCGCAACCAGAGCCAGCAGGTGGTCGGCATCGTGGTGTCGCGCCTCGACTCCAGCTCCGAGAACCAGGCGGTGCGCGGCATGCTGGAGACCCTCTACCAGCGTGGCTACGACGCCGTGCTGATGGAGAGCAAGTTCTCCCCCGCCAAGGTGAGCGAGCACCTGGCGGTGCTGGAGCGGCGCGGGGTGGACGGCATCATCCTGTTTGCCTTCAACGATCTGGACTATGCCGCCATGGCGCCGCTCAGGGAGAAACTGGTGCTGATGGCCCGCGAGCGCCCCGGCTTCTCGTCGGTCTGCTTCGACGATGACGGGGCGGTGCGCGCCGTGCTTGCCCACCTCGGAGAGCGTGGCCTGACCGAGGTCGCCTATCTCGGGGTGGAACGCAGCGATCTCACCACCGGGTTGCGTCGGCATCAGGCTTACCTCGACTACTGTCGGGAACAGGGGCGCACGCCCCGCAGCGCCCTCGGGGATCTCGGTCTGCAAAGCGGCTATCGGCTCGCGGCCGAGCTGCTCACCCCCACCACCCAGGCCATGGTCTGTGCCAGCGACACCCTGGCCATCGGCGCCGCCAAATACCTGCAGGAGCAGGGGCGCACCGACATCCTGGTGAGCGGCCTTGGCAGCAATCCCATGCTGACGTTCCTCTTTGCCAACACCCTCAGCCTGGATTTCGGCTACAAGGACGCCGGCATCCTGGCCGCCAGACAGCTGCTCGACCAGATTGAAGAGGGGCAGCCCCCCAGAGCCACCATCGCCCCCTGTCAGCCCCTGTAGTCTATCTTTTCCTCCATTCCCGGCGTTTTGCGCTTTTTGTGACCAGCGCC
The DNA here is from genome assembly GCF_027707725.1 of Aeromonas sp. QDB25. Taxonomy (NCBI): domain Bacteria; kingdom Pseudomonadati; phylum Pseudomonadota; class Gammaproteobacteria; order Aeromonadales; family Aeromonadaceae; genus Aeromonas; species Aeromonas sp. QDB25. The sequence goes on from NZ_JAPCIZ010000085.1 coordinate 5,703, forward strand.
ACGAATTGGGAACGTTCCCATTGCCGATGCCAGCCACTGGCTTCATGCTGATTGGGAACGATACCAATAAACGGGCGGTCCTTGGCCAGCCGGTAAAGACACGACCATTATTCATGGAGTCACAGAGGGAAGGCTCATGTCAAAAGTCAACACACAGCATCTGGCGCAGCTGATCGAGCGGATCGGCGGCAAAGAGAACATCACCACTGTCAGCCACTGCCTGACCCGGCTCAGGTTCGTGCTGGCCGATCCGGCCAAGGCCGATCCCAAGGCCATCGAGACCATCCCTTCGGTGAAGGGGAGCTTCACCCAGGGCGGCCAGTTCCAGGTGGTGATCGGCAACGAGGTGGATCAGTGGTACAAGGCGCTGAGCCAGGAGATCGGCGTCAGCGGTGCCAGCAAGGATGCCGCCAAGCAGGCGGCCCGCCAGAACATGAATCCGCTGGAGCGCGGCATCTCCCACCTGGCGGAGATCTTCGTGCCCCTGCTGCCCGCCATCATCACCGGCGGCCTGATCCTGGGCTTTCGCAACGTCATCGGCGACATCAAGATGTTCGACGACGGGACCCATACCCTGGTGGAGATCAGTCAGTTCTGGGCCCAGGTCCACGCCTTCCTCTGGCTGCTGGGTGAGGCCATCTTCCACTTCCTGCCGGTGGGCGTCTGCTGGTCCGCGGTGAGAAAGATGGGCGGATCCGAGATCCTCGGCATAGTGCTGGGCATCACCCTGGTCTCGCCCCAGCTGATGAACGCCTACGGCATCGGCCAGCAGACCCCCGAGGTGTGGGACTTCGGTCTGTTCGTCATCCAGAAGGTGGGTTATCAGGCCCAGGTCATTCCGGCCCTGCTGGCGGGTGTCTTCCTCGCCTGGGTGGAGACCAACTTGAAGCGCATCATCCCGGCCTATCTCTACCTGGTGATCGTGCCCTTCATCTCCCTGCTGCTGGCGGTGATCGTGGCCCATGCCTTCATCGGTCCGTTCGGCCGCTGGCTCGGTGACGGCGTCGGCTTCGCCGCCAAGGCCGCCATGACCGGCTCCTTCGCCCCCATCGGCGCCGCCCTGTTCGGCTTCCTCTACGCCCCCCTGGTCATCACCGGCATCCACCACACCACCAACGCGGTGGACCTGCAGCTGATGCAGAGCATGGGGGGCACCCCCATCTGGCCGCTGATCGCGCTCTCCAATATCGCCCAGGCGTCTGCGGTCGTCGGCATCATCCTGATCAGCCGCAAGGAGAACGAGCGGGAGATCTCGGTGCCTGCCGCCATCTCCGCCTACCTCGGGGTGACCGAACCGGCCATGTACGGCATCAACCTCAAGTACAAGTTCCCCATGCTGTGCGCCATGGTGGGCTCCAGCCTCGCGGCCCTTATCTGCGGGTTTGCAGGTGTGATGGCCAACGGCATCGGGGTGGGCGGCCTGCCCGGCATCCTCTCCATCCAGCCGCAGTACTGGGGCATCTACGCCATCGCCATGCTGGTGGCCATCGTGGTGCCAGTCCTGCTGACCCTGCTGATCTACAAGCGCCAGCAGGCGGCTGGCAAGCTGGACCTGGCCACGGCCTGATCCATCCACACTCAGGCGGAGCCTTGGCTCCGCCCTTTTCATCTGGCCTGTTCAGACCAACCCCGTTTCAACTGATGAGCGACCCAACCATGAAACAGACACCCTGGTGGCAAAGCGCCGTGATTTACCAGATCTACCCCAAGAGCTTTCAGGACAGCGGTGCCCGCGGCACCGGCGATCTCAAGGGGATCATGGCCCGCCTCGACTACCTCAAGACCCTCGGCGTCGACGCCCTCTGGCTGACCCCGGTCTACGTCTCGCCGCAGGTGGACAACGGCTACGACATCGCCGACTACCTGAATATTGATCCCGCCTACGGCACCATGGCCGACTTCGAGGCGCTCCTGGCCGCCGCCCACGCGCGCGACATTCGGATCGTGATGGATATCGTCGTCAACCACACCTCCACCGAGCACGCCTGGTTCAAGTCGGCGCTGGGGGACAAAAACAGCCCCTACCGCGACTACTACATCTGGAAAGACCCGGTGGACGGCGGCGTGCCCAACAACTGGCAGTCCAAGTTTGGCGGCAGCGCCTGGGAGCTGGACAGCGCCACCGGCCAGTACTACCTGCACCTCTTCGCCCGCGAGCAGGCGGATCTCAACTGGGAGAACCCGGCCGTGCGCGCCGAGGTCAAAAACATCATCCACTTCTGGGCGAAGAAGGGGGTGGACGGCTTCCGCCTCGACGTCATCAACCTCATCTCCAAGGATCAGCGCTTCCCGAGCGACGACAGCGGCGATGGTCGCCGCTTCTACACCGACGGGCCGCGCATCCACGAATTCCTGCAGGACGTGAGCCGCGACGTGTTCGCGCCGGTGGGCGCCATGACGGTGGGGGAGATGTCCTCCACCAGCCTGGAGCACTGCCAGCGCTATGGCGCGCTGGATGGCACCGAGCTCTCCATGGTGTTCAATTTCCACCATCTGAAGGTGGATTATCCCAATGGCGACAAGTGGACCAAGGCCCCGTTCGATTTCCTCGAACTCAAGCGCATCTTCAACCACTGGCAGAGCGGCATGCACGGCAAGGGGTGGTCGGCCCTGTTCTGGTGCAACCACGACCAGCCGCGCATCGTCTCCCGCTTCGGTGACGAGGGGGAACATCGGGTGGTGGCGGCCAAGATGCTGGCCAGCACCCTGCACGGGCTGCAGGGCACCCCCTACATCTATCAGGGGGAGGAGATCGGCATGACCAACCCCGGCTATCTGAGCATCGATGACTATCAGGACGTGGAGAGCCGCAACATCTTTGCCATCAAGCAGGCCGAAGGGATGGGCGAGGCCGAGATCCTCGCCATTCTCGGCGCCAAGTCCCGGGACAACTCCCGCACGCCCATGCAGTGGAGTGCGGCCCCCAATGCGGGCTTCACCAGCGGAACGCCCTGGCTCAAGCCAGCTGCCAACTACCCCGCGATCAACGCCGAGGCGGCCCTGGCCGACTCGGGCTCGGTGTTCTGGCATTACCGGGATCTGATCCAGCTGCGCAAGGCCCACCCCATCTTCACTCACGGGGATTATCAGGAGCTGCTGGCGGGGCACCCGAAGATCTGGGCCTATGCCCGCCGCGCCGACGGCCAGACCCTGCTGGTGGTGAGCAACTTCTACGGCGAGCCGGCGGCCTTCGATCTGCCGGCCGAGCTGGCCGGTGGCAAGGGACAGCTGCTGCTTGGCAATTACCCGGACGGCCCGGCGCAGCCAGGGTCCTGCACGCTGCGCCCTTATGAATCCCTTATCTGGCTGATGGAGCAATGATGACTGACGCAACGACAGCGACACGGTCAGCCGTGCGCGGCCCCGAGTGGCAGAAGATGGTGGCGGGGGAACCCTATGATGCGGGCGACCCCGAGCTCAAAGCGGCGCGCGAGCGCTGCCGCAGGCTCTATCACACCTTCAATACCAGCTGGCAGGAGAAGCCGGCGCGCGATGCCCTGCTCCATGAACTGCTCGGCGGGCGCGGCACCCAGTGCGCCATCAATCCGCCGTTCTATTGCGACTATGGCGCCAACATCTTCGTGGGGGAAAATTTCTACGCCAACGTGGGCTGCACCATCCTCGACGTATGCGAGGTGCACATCGGTGACAACGTGCTGCTGGCGCCCGGGGTGCAGATCTACACCGCCGCCCACCCGGTGGCGGTAGCGCCACGCATCAGGGGGGTGGAGTTCGGGGCGCCGGTACGCATCGGCAACAACGTCTGGATAGGCGGCAGCGTCGTCATCTGCCCCGGCGTCACCATAGGGGACAACAGCGTGATCGGGGCGGGATCCGTGGTCACCCGGGACATTCCTCCCGGGGTGGTCGCCGTCGGCAATCCCTGCCGCGTCTTGCGCCCCATGACGGCGGAGGAGCTGGCGGCAGGCTGACTCCCAGGGCAGGCATCACGCCTGCCCTCTTTCCAGGCGCCATGCCCCCTGACTAAACGAATCCGCCCCTGTCCCTTCTTACACCGGCAACAGGGCACCACAGCGTTTATGCTGCCCCATGACCACCAGGGTCTTGAAGCTGCGCACCTGCTCCCTGGCGTGCAGCACGCGCCGGGTGAACTGCTCGTAACTCTGCATGTCCCGGGCGGCCACCTGCAGCACGAAGTCCTGCTCGCCCGTGACGTACCAGAGGTCCATCACCTCGGGCTCCCCTTTCAGGCAGGCGATCATCTCGTCGACGATCCGGCCGTGATCCCGCTCCAGGGTCACCAGCACCAGCATGGTGATGGGCCAGCCCATGGTCGCCGGCGCCACCAGCGCCACCTCCCGCTCGATCAGCCCCGCCTCGCGCAAGGTGCGAAGGCGGCGGTAACAGGCCGGTGCAGAGAGGCCGACCCTGTGGGCCAGCTCGGGAATGGGCAGACGGGCATCCTGTTGCAACTCGGCGAGGATGAGCAGGTCAAATTTGTCGGTCATGGGGCTCAAGAGATAAAAATTATCGCGTAGGGCCAGTATTAGACCGAAATTATGGCGGGCTCCAGATATATTTTCTTACCTCCCCCTTACCCAGGTTTGCACCCATGTCGCCGAATCCCCCCGCCTTCTCCTCCCTGCTGGCTGTTTTGCTCGCCATGCTGTCGATCACCCTCGGGGCCTCCCTGGCCAAGACGCTGTTTCCCCTGCTCGGTGCCGCAGGCACCACCCTATTCCGGCTGGGGTGTGCCGCCCTTCTCCTGTCGCTGGTGTTTCGCATCTGGCGTGCCCCTCTCGACCGGCGCACCCTGCTGGGCGCCCTCCCCTACGGCCTCTCGCTGGGGGCCATGAACCTGCTCTTCTATCTGGCCATCGAGCGCATCCCCCTCGGCGTGGCGCTGGCCATCGAGTTCACCGGCCCGCTGACGGTGGCGCTGCTCTCCTCCCGCCACCGGGAAGACTTCCTCTGGCTCGGGCTGGCCATCGTCGGCTTGCTGCTGCTCTTGCCCCTGCAGGCCGCCGAGCAGGCCATCGATCCCCTGGGAGCCGCACTGGCCCTGGGCGCCGGCGTGTTCTGGGGGCTCTACATGCTGACCGGCAAGCGGGCCGGGGCCCTGCTGGGTGCGCAGGCGCCGGCCCTTGGCATGTGGGTCGGCACCCTGCTGGTGCTCCCCTTCGGCCTCGCCGGGGCGAGCGAGGCCTCCTTCACCCTGCCCGTGATCCTGGCCATCGCGGGGGTCGGGTTGCTCTCGAGCGCCCTCCCCTATTCGCTGGAGATGTTTGCCCTGCGCCGGTTGCCGCTCAAGAGCTACGGCATTCTCACCAGCGGCGAACCCGCCATGGGGGCCCTGATGGGATTGATGCTGCTGGGAGAGCGGTTGCCCCCCGCCCAGTGGCTCGGGATCGCCGCCATCATCGCCGCCTCCATGGGCACCACCTGGCAGGCGGGTCGTCGACAAGCCGGCTCCGCCTGAACCAAAAAAACGGGGCCGGTGATGACCGGCCCCGGGGGAGACGCGCGAGCGTCAGGATGAATAGCCGTAGCAGCGCTTGAGCTCGCCGAAGTCATAGAAGAAGCTGCCAGCCTGGACTGGAATACACCCGGCCTTGAAGGCGAGCTCCTTCTCGTTGTAGAGCATCTTCACCAGCACCCGGCCGGCCTCGTTGCGGTAGACATCCCACTGGATGTTGGCCGCATAGGGGGAGACCCAGCCGCCGCGCCACTCGTTGTTCTCCTGGCTCATCAGCACGCCGGGCTGGGCGCTCTGGCGGCTCCCTTCCAGCTGCATCAGGGCCGCCAGCGGGATCAGGGTCTCCGCATGGGCGAAGCGCAGCTTGGCGACGTGCTCGCCGGCCCCCTCCACCACCTGGGTCTGCACCTCGTTGAACAGGCCGTCCAGCAGGGGCTGGGCCACGGCGTAGGTGGCGCTCTGGCTGGCAAGGCTCGGCCCCTTCTCGTAGAAGTCCTCGGCATCGGAGAGGTAGGAGAACCAGGCCGACTCCTCCGGGGTGATGAACTGCTCCAGATCCCAGGGCGCCCCTTGCGCCTGCGCCTCGCGCACCATGCCCGGACCTATGATGAAGAGGTTGTAGAGCATGAGGGCGGCGTCCACCTCGTCGTGCACATAGGTCTTGCCGCCGTCTTCCGGGTTCACCGCCACATACTCGACGCCACCGGCCAGCTCGTCGACAAAGGCCTTGCTGTAGAGGCGCTCGAGCATCTCGCGGGCCATCACCCGGGTCCTGGGCAGGGCCTTGAGCGCCTCGAGAGCCTCGGTCAGCTCGGGGGCGGGAGCCACTCCGTTGTCTTCGTCCCCGATGAAGGCCTGATAGTCCTGGAAGGTGGGCAGGTACTGGGCGTATTGCCCTTCCGGCTCCGTCTTGTGGAAGTAGAGCTCGAACTTGTTGCGCAGCCCCTTGTCGATCTCGGAAGGGTTCTCCTGGCTCACGTAGCAGTCGGCGCTGTCGGCCACCAGCGAGACCCGCTTGGCCAGGCTCTGCATGAAGAAGTAGGCGCTCTCGTTGGCGCGATCCTTGCCCGAGGTCTCGACCTTGAGGCAGAGCGGGCTCGCGCCCCCGGTCAGCAGGGTGGGCAACCGCTCGGCGAGCCGGGTCGCGAGGTTGGCGTGCTCCTCCTTGCCGAGCGCACTCAGCAGGCCATAGCCCAGGGTCTGGTTGGCGGCGGTGACGGCATCCACCTTGGCGCCGAGCGTCTGGCCCAGCTCGGTCAAGGCCCCCTGCCTTGCGGCGGCCTCCCACACCAGCTTGGTCAGCACGTCGTACTTGGGGCTCGACAGCGAGCGCGAGCCGTGACGGGCCACAAGCTCGGTGAAGACAGGGGTGAAGCCGGCAGGGGCGGCCTCATAGCTGCTCGCATCCTGGCGGGCAGCATAGACGGCCTTGGTGCTGTATTGGTAGTCGCCGACGGCGGGCGACGAGGAGTCGTTTTCCGAATGGCAGCCGCTCAGCAGGGTGGTCGCCACGCAGGCGGCGAGGGTAGAGACGCGAAACATAGTCATCCTTGAACCAGTTTGAAAATGAAGCCGCACAGTACGCACTTCATATGACAATCCGGTGTCAGGCCCGGACGCGGCGCCGACATCCTGCCGGACAGGGCCGCTCGCGCCTCTCCATTCCGCCCGCAAAGAATCATTCATATTTTTTGAACTTGTAGAGCAGTTTATCTCGCTAACAATCATGAACGAGGCTGTTTAATATTCACTCATCGCTTGAGCAGGAGCGCCAAGCCGCAACATAACTGGTCATTCATGGTGATGGCACCACAGAACCGGGTGCCTGATATCAGTGAAAGAACAACACACGATTTGAATGACCTCTTGCATGGATGCATTGATATGGGCCTGACCGGCCCTGCCAATGACATAACAACCAAGAGAGTGAATGAACATGAAAAACGTAATCAAGATGCTGGCCGTCGCAGGCCTGATGAGTGTTGGTGTTGCCCAGGCTGCCGTCCCCGCCGACTTCAACGCTGCCCCTGGCGTGTTGTTCGTGAACTGGCACGCCGGCGCCGCCATGGCCGGCAAGAGCAACCCCCAGCTGGAGGTGCGTGACGAATCCGGTGATGTGGTGGCCTCGGTCCATGCCAGCCTGATGGGTACCCAGCAGGTGCACATTCCGAGCCGCGCCCAGGGCAACCTGACCGTCAGCCTCGGGGATCAGAGCAGCGACTATCGCCTGCCGTTCGGTATCGGCAGCGGCAAGGCGCGCTGATCACGACAAGGCGATCGGTTTCTTCCTGCCAGACACGACAAGGGCGCCATTATGGCGCCCTTGTCGTCCTTGTCGAACGGCTGGAACCCTACTGGGTGAACACGGGGCCGAAGCCGGATCCCCACAGAATGGCCGTGGCCGCCAGCACGCAGACCAGCAGCACCAGACCGACCGTCACCACGGAACTGGCATAGATGAATCCCTGCTCCTTGGAGATGTGCATCAGGATCGGCACCCCCACGTAAAGCAGGTAGACGGAGTAGGTCAGCCCGATGAGGCCGATGATCATGACGAACCAGAGGTGCGGGAAGAAGGCGGACAAGCCGACCATGAAGAGCGGCGTGGAGGTGTAGGCCGCGAGCTCGAGCGAGGTCGTGTAGCTGGGATCCGAGCCGAAGGTGTGCCCCATCCAGTGCACCAGGTAGGAGAGCGCGAGGACGCCGATGATGAGCGTCACGTACATGGCGATCGACAGCATGAGTGCGCTGTTGGCGGTCAGGGTGATGGGATCACCGACGCCTATGCTCCAGCCGATGTGCACGGCGGAGTAGTAGGCGCAGATGGGAGGGATCAGGGCCACGATCAGGATATGGGACAGACTGTTTCTGAAACTGTCGTGTCGCTCGTCTATGGTATGCCATTCGGTGTGGGGATGGGCATACAATCCCCATAAGTGATTCAATATCATAGCGTTATTCCTTCTCTACATCGGTGGTTGGCGGATCGATACCGGGCTTTCTCCTCTGATTGCGTCATGTCCGGGCGCTGGCGGTGCCATCGCTTGCCATGGCATGCGATGACTTTAAATAAAGTCGCTCCACCGCCGCTGCGTCAAGCGAGGTCGCCGGGCCAGCCGGGAGGGATGGGAAGACAGCAGGAGGGCACCGGAGGCGGGCACTGATGGCACCCGCCGCTGGCACTCCCGTCAATACTGCTTGGTTTTCGAGGCAAAACCCGCGAGGAAGAGACCGGTCAGGAACATGCCGCAGAAGGCCTCGATGGCCGACAGCAGTTGCAGCGGCGAGGAAGTCTGGGAGATGTCCCCATAACCCAGGGTCACGAAGGTGACGATGCTGAAATAGAGAGAGCGCCCCAGATGGCCGTGGGTTGCAGACTCCGGTGCCAGGAAATAGGTCAGGGTCGCCAGCAGGATCACCCCCATCGACATCAGCAGGCTTCTGATGGGACGCTCCCCAAATCCCCAGGTGATGAAGCTGATGAACTTGCCCGCGCACTTGAGATAGCACAACAGGGAGAGCCAGCACTTCGTCATCGGACCGCTGCGCAACCAGCGCTCCCGGAACAGCTCCCGCGGGCTCGCCAGGGACTTCATCTCGTGCAGCTTCTCCTTGTAGTAGCACTCGCCGGCGTCGACGGTGTCACCCACGCTGGAGAAGAGACGCTTGGCATTGCGATAGAGTTTGCTCGCCTCGTTGTGGTCGATCCGCCCATTGTCGTTGTAGACCACCTCCACCTTGTCCAGGTTGGTGTGCTCCATGGTGGCATCGAAGTTCTTGGCGCTGACGCTGAAGTTTTTCAGCACCGCCCGGGAGGAGTGGAAGCGGATCTCCTCGCACTCTATGGTGAAGTCCTGAAAGACCCCGTCCTCCAGCGCCAGCTCCCGCTTTTTGGCCCAGGCCCTGTGGTCCCACAGCAGGGAGTCGAACAGATCGAGCCCGATCACCCCGCCATTGACCCTGACCCCCTTGGCCGAGCAGTGCCACAGATAAACCTTGGAGTTGTTGACGGCCCCATCGAGAGAGAGCTCGTCGAGACAGGTAAAATCGAGCAACCGGCCGGAGATGATGGGGCTTTTGAGGGCAACACCGCCGATGTTGAGCAGACGATGCTTGCCCAGCACCTGGGCCTCCCCCTTGTTGTTCTCCGAGACCGAGAGCAGGCTTTGCACCCGTTTCACCTCGTCATTGCCATGTTTTCCCGCCAGCCACATGCTGTAAGGCTCGAAACGGGTCTCCGAGCGGATGAGGCCGCTCTTGCGCAGGGATTCCAGTGCACTCGAGGCGCTCTCATACAGGCGGACCTTGTCGTCGCTCATGTAGACACAAAGGCTCAGCACGCAGCGGGAGCTGATGAAGCGGGCGATGCCGATCTGGAAGATCACGCTTTTTTCTATCTTCTGCTCCGCCATCCAGTCGTCGAAATGGGGCAGCGACGCCACCAGCAGCGCCCAGATACGGGGATAATCGTTCTCACGCCGCCACTCGTTGAATTGCTCGGGGGAAAGCTGCCAAAGCTCTGTTGCATTCATAGATGACCTCAGTAATGGAGATGTTCTCGTCGGTGATTCTCTGTCAAGTGCAACCAATAGAAGCGAGCTTACAACAGCAACGAATGGCCCCTAAGAATCAGGAGAAAAAAAGTTAACCATTTGAAAAAAATGCATAAATGCTTTCTCACACACCAAAAAATGAACGCTCAGAGATAAAAAAAACTCCCGACCGGGAGCTTTTTTTAGGTTCATCGCGGCTTTCCGGGGAAGGCCGCCTTGATTTTCAGAAAAAAGTATTCTGAGTCCCTAAATCCATATGCCATGCGCTTTATCACTTTGATCTTGTTG
>NZ_JAPCIZ010000086.1:0-15173 GCF_027707725.1 Aeromonas sp. QDB25
AGGCTATCAACAGGATGACGGGGTTAGGTATGCCTGTACGACAGCAGGTCAACTGAGCGAAATCGGCGCTTGGAGAAAGTCCGTCCTGTTTTGGAATTGTGCAACAAGGCCACTCACCGCCCAACAGGGCAGAGGCTAGGTAGCCGTCACGGCGCGCCTGCCAGCTCAGCTGGCTCGCCTTGGGACGACCTGCGGCGATGAAGTCTGCCACCATGACTGCGATGGCCGGTTCGAGTTGTTTTTCCATAAGACACCAATGACTGTATATAAAAACAGTCATTGTGCGCTTTTGGCCTGTGAGCGCAACCGGCGTTAGCTGAGGCAGCTCACAAAATCAGGCCTCAATCAGCACGAATTCAATCACATAGAGGGGGGGCAGTGTGGGGTAGATATCGCGGATCACATCTTTAAGCTCGGGGAGGGTCATGTTCTCCTGACGGGCGTGCTCGTCGCTCAGCGCCTCAAAGGCGACCGCCTTGACCGAGATGACTTCAATGGTGCCAAAAGGCTGGTGTTCCGGGTTGGTGAACAGGGCCAGGCGCTGGCCGGGCCGCCAGTTTGCCTCGCTCTCGTCGCGGATGGTGATGGTCTTTCGGCCAGCCTGGATGTCGGCGACAAAGCGGCTGAAGAAGGTGAATGCCGGGTAGGCCGGGGTGTGCTGGGTCATGTCGTCTCCGAAGAGCAAGGGGTGAGAGGGCGGCTCAGGCCGCGGCGGGCCCATTTTAGGAGGGGCGTGGGGAGCGTGCAGCACTTTTTACCCCGACATGTGAAGGGCGACCGACTGCGTTCACGGACCGGTAAAATGGCCGCAACTGAACCTGAATGTGAGATGATGCGGTCTCCTCTTTCTTGATATGTAACAAATCAGGGGGACGGGCTCTGTGGTCTGATGGCGTCCGAGGCCGGCCGTGGTTGACGTTGAACAAAAGGAGCAAGTGTGAATTCCGAGTTGATCTGGGTGCTCAGCATGCTGGTGGGTGCCATTCTCCTGTTTATTACCAACAAGGTCCGCATGGACGTGGTCGCCTTGTTGATCATCATCCTGTTCGTGTTGAGCGGCACCCTGACCCTGCCGCAGGCGCTGGCAGGATTCAGTGATCCCAACGTCATTCTGATTGCCGCCCTGTTCGTGGTGGGGGAGGGGCTGGTGCGTACCGGCATCGCCTATCAGGTGGGAGATGCCCTGGTGAAGGTGGCCGGCAGCAGCGAAACCCGCATGCTGGTGCTGCTGATGGTGGCGGTGGCGACCCTGGGGGCCGTGATGAGTTCGACCGGGGTGGTGGCCATCTTCATCCCCGTGGTGCTGAGCGTGGCGAACCGGATGGGGATCCCGGCGGGCAGACTGATGATGCCGCTCGGCTTTGCCGGCCTTATCAGCGGCATGATGACGCTGGTGGCAACCCCTCCCAACATGGTGGTGAACAGTGAACTGATGCGGCACGACATCCAGGGGTTCGGCTTCTTCGGCTTCACTCCCATGGGGGTCATCATTCTGGGGATGGGGATCCTCTACATGCTGCTGATGCGCAACCGTCTGGTGCGTGAAGGAGAGGAGGGCAAGGGCAAGCAGATGGGACGCAGCACCATGCGGGATCTCATCCGTGACTACCGGCTGGCCGGGCGAGCACGCCGACTGGCGATCCGGCCCGATTCCCCCCTGATCGGCCAGACCCTGGACGAGCTGCAATTGCGTGCCCGCTTCGGGGCCAACGTCATCGGGATGGAGCGCTGGCGCAAGTTCAGGCGGGTGATGGTCAGTGTCACCGGGGTGACCGAGTTCCAGGCCAAGGACGTGCTGCTCATCGACATGTCGGATCCCGAGGTGGATGTGCGGGAGTTTTGCAGCGAGGCGCGGCTCGAGCCCATGATATTGCGCGGAGAGTATTTCTCCGACCAGGCGCGGGAGGTGGGCATGGCGGAGGTCTCCCTCATCCCCGGCTCCCGGCTGCTCGGCAAGAGCATCCGCGAGGTGACCTTCCGTTCCCGTTACGGTCTGAGCGTGGTGGGGATCCGCCGGGATGGAGAGGCGCTGACCGGCAAGCTGGTGGACGAGTCGCTGCAGATGGGGGATACCCTGCTGGTGGTGGGGAACTGGAGCCTCATTCGTCAGTTGCAGACCCATCATCGCGATTTTCTGCTGCTGGGCCTGCCTGCGGAAGTGGACGAGATGGCGCCGGCCCGCAGCCAGGCCATTCACGCCCTGATTGCCCTCGGGGTCATGATAGTGCTGATGGTGACGGATCCCGTGCCCAACGTGATTGCGGCGCTCATCGCCTGCCTGCTGATGGGCAAGTTCCGCTGCATCGATCTGGAGAGCGCCTACAAGTCCATCCACTGGCCGACCCTGATCCTCATCGTGGGCATGCTGCCCTTTGCCCTTGCATTGCAGCAGACCGGCGGGGTGGATCTCATCGTCGGCGCGCTCATCTCGGCGGTGGGGGAGATGGGCCCCAGGGTGATGCTGGCCAGCCTCTTCGCGCTCTGTGCCGTCATCGGGCTCTTCATCTCCAACACGGCGACGGCGGTGCTGATGGCGCCCATCGCGCTGGGGACGGCCCATCAGATGGGGGTGTCGCCTTATCCCTTTGCCATGACCATCGCCATCGCCGCCTCGGCAGCCTTCATGACGCCGGTCTCGTCGCCGGTCAACACCCTGGTGCTGGGCCCGGGCAACTACAAGTTCATGGACTTCGTGCGCATCGGCGTGCCCTTCACCTTGCTGGTGATGGTGGTGAGCGTCATCGCCATCCCCTGGTTCTTCCCGTTCTGACGACAGCAAACGATATGGCGGCCTGCGGGTCGCCTTTTTATTGCCCGCAGTGCTCTGCGAGATGAAAAGGGTGGCATCACGTCGGAGCAGGGCATTGCGCCGTCGCAGAGGAGAACACAAGGCGCAGCCGTTGAGACATGAGGTGGCGTTGCAGGCGTGCGATGGCATGGAGAGGGGAAGAAGAGCGGCAAACGCCGGATACAAAAAAACCAGCCTGAGCTGGTCTGTTTGGTACTGCTTTCGATGGTGCGGAAGGAGAGACTCGAACTCTCACGCCTAGGGCGCCAGAACCTAAATCTGGTGCGTCTACCAATTTCGCCACTTCCGCAAGAATAATGGTGGCTATGACGGGATTCGAACCTGTGACCCCCGCATTATGAGTGCGATGCTCTAACCAACTGAGCTACATAGCCGTCTTGTGCACGACTTGCGTCGAATACAAGCAAAAATGGCTGGGGCACTAGGATTCGAACCTAGGTATGGCGAGATCAAAACCCGCTGCCTTACCGCTTGGCGATGCCCCAACAGTGTTCTTTGCAATCGAATGATTGAAGGAACGTTTTTCAAACATGGTGGCTATGACGGGATTCGAACCTGTGACCCCCGCATTATGAGTGCGATGCTCTAACCAACTGAGCTACATAGCCGTTTGTTGTCAACCACAAACGTGGAAGAGAACAGAAAAATGGCTGGGGTACTAGGATTCGAACCTAGGGATGGCGAGATCAAAACCCGCTGCCTTACCGCTTGGCGATACCCCAACAGCGATGCCCGACAGAGACTGTCAAACATCATTCAAAAATGGCTGGGGTACTAGGATTCGAACCTAGGGATGGCGAGATCAAAACCCGCTGCCTTACCGCTTGGCGATACCCCAACAACGATGCCTGACAGAGACCATCAAACATCATTCAAAAAATGGCTGGGGTACTAGGATTCGAACCTAGGGATGGCGAGATCAAAACCCGCTGCCTTACCGCTTGGCGATACCCCAACTAGAGATGGTGGCTATGACGGGATTCGAACCTGTGACCCCCGCATTATGAGTGCGATGCTCTAACCAACTGAGCTACATAGCCAACCGTGCTTCCAGTGAGTCGTTGCCTCGTCACTGTGCGGCCGGAATTATGCGTATCTGGCTCTGGGGCGTCAACCCTTTTTTTGTTTGAAAAAACGAATTTGGGTGCGTTTGGCGAGTTATTGGCCGCTGTCGTGCAAAAGCCCAACAATCTGGTTTTTTTTACGACATTCGCACCCAGATCGCGCCTCTGGCCAGATAAAAAAGAGGCCAGCAAATGCTGGCCTCTCATGGGGTTAGACGTTGAACAGGAAGTTCATGATATCGCCATCCTTGACGATGTAGTCTTTCCCTTCCGCGCGCATCTTGCCTGCTTCCTTGGCGCCTTGCTCACCCTTATAGGTGATAAAGTCGTCGAAGGCGATGGTCTGGGCGCGAATAAAGCCTTTTTCGAAGTCGGTGTGGATCTTGCCAGCGGCCTGCGGGGCGGTGGCGCCTACCGGAATGGTCCAGGCGCGCACTTCTTTCACACCGGCGGTGAAGTAGGTCTGCAACTTGAGCAGCTCGTATCCGGAGCGGATCACCCGGTTCAGGCCCGGCTCCTCGATGCCCAGATCCGCCATGAACTCGGCGCGGTCTTCGTCGTCCAGCTCGGCGATGTCCGCCTCGATGGCGCAGCAGACGACTACCACAACCGCGTTCTCGGCGGCGGCGATTTCGCGCACCTTGTCGAGGTAGGGGTTGTTCTCGAAGCCATCTTCTGCCACGTTGGCGATGTACATGGTGGGTTTGAGGGTCAGGAAGTTGAGGTGGCTGACGGCGGCCAGCTCATCCTTGTCCAGCTTCATGCCGCGGATCATCTGGCCGTTTTCCAGGGCAACCTTGATCTTCTCCAGCACTTCCACTTCCAGCTTGGCATCCTTGTCGCCGCCCTTGGCACGCTTGGACTGGCGATTGATGGCGCGCTCGCAGGCATCCAGGTCGGAGAGGGCCAGCTCGGTGTTGATCACCTCGATGTCGTCGGCCGGGGAGACCTTGCCCGCCACGTGGACGATGTTCTCGTCCTCGAAGCAGCGCACCACGTGACCGATGGCTTCGGTTTCACGGATGTTGGCGAGGAACTGGTTGCCAAGGCCTTCGCCCTTGGAGGCACCGGCCACCAGGCCGGCGATGTCCACGAACTCCATGGTGGTCGGCACGACACGCTGCGGATTGATGATGGCCGCCAGCTGGTCGAGGCGGGGATCCGGCATGGGGACCACACCCGTGTTCGGCTCAATGGTGCAGAACGGGAAGTTGGCGGCTTCGATGCCGGCCTTGGTCAGCGCATTGAACAGGGTGGATTTGCCTACATTGGGCAGGCCCACGATACCGCATTTAAAACCCATGGATTGTTACCTTGTTGGTGGATGCTTCAAGGGGCCGCGCGGGCGGCCCGTGTCGTGTTGCTTGACCCCGAGGCGAGGGATCTCGCCAGGGGGCCGGTCATCTTGAACTGCCTGGCGATGCAGGCTGAAGGCCTAGACTTTCTCGGCCTTGAAACTGTGCAGGCGATTCATGGCCTTGGTCATGTCCTGCTTGAACAGGATGTCGGTGGCGCGCAGGGATTCGTCCAGCGCGGCCTCGATCAGACTCTGCTCACTGCTGGGCGCCTTGGTCAGCACGAAGCCGGCGACCAGCTCCTTGGCGCCCGGATGGCCGATGCCAAGGCGCAGCCGGAAGAAGTTATTGTTGTTGCCCATTCTGGCGATGATGTCCTTGAGGCCGTTATGGCCGCCGTGACCGCCCCCTTGCTTGAACTTGGCGATGCCGGGAGGCAGGTCCAGCTCGTCGTGGGCCACCAGGATTTCTTCCGGGGCGATCTGGTAGAAGCGCGCGAGCGCCGCCACGGCCTTGCCGGAGAGATTCATGTAGGTGTTCGGGATGAGCAGCCGCACATCCTGCCCGTCCACCAGGAAGCGGGCGGTGTGGCCGAAGAACTTGGGCTCTTCGCGCAGGCTGACATTGTGCCAGCGTGCCAGTTGCTCCACATACCAGGCGCCCGCATTGTGGCGGGTCTTGGCATATTCGGGGCCGGGATTACCCAGCCCGACAATCAGTTTGATTTGACTTGTCACGCTTGATGTCTTCACTCGCTACTTGCCATGGGCGGATGACCCGGGGCAATGGGACGCAATATTCTAGCCGCCGAGTGGCGATCACTCAACCAAAGTGCGGCAAGGTCGGGGAAAAGCCGGACAGAAGGGCTCGGGTGGGGTGGCTCGTCCGAGGTTTTCGTCTCTTGCCGAGTGAAGGCTGGCGGTTGGCGCCAGGCACCCAAAAAAACAAAAACCGCCATTTGGCGGTTTTTGTCACGACAGGGTCTATCAATGCTCGAACATGGCAGAGATGGACTCTTCGTTGCTGATGCGGCGAATGGCTTCGGCCAGCACGGAGGAGAGGGTCAGCTGCTTGACCTTGCCGACTGCCTTCATCTCCGGGGTGAGCGGGATGGAGTCGGTGATGATCAGCTCGTCGATGACCGAATTCTTGATGTTTTCAACGGCGGTGCCGGAGAAGACAGGGTGGGTCGCATAGGCGAACACGCGCTTGGCACCACGCTCTTTCAGCGCTTCGGCCGCTTTGCACAGGGTGCCGCCGGTGTCGATCATGTCGTCGACGATGACGCAGTCACGACCAGCCACGTCGCCGATCAGGTGCATGACCTGGGAGACGTTAGGACGGGGACGACGCTTGTCGATGATGGCGATGTCGGTGTCGTCCAGCAGCTTGGCGATGGCACGGGCACGGACTACGCCGCCGATGTCCGGTGACACGACCACGGGGGATTCGAGGTTCTTGGCCTTCATGTCTTCCAGCAGCACCGGGCTGCCGAACACGTTGTCGACGGGGACGTCGAAGAAGCCCTGGATCTGCTCGGCATGCAGGTCAACGGTCAGCACACGGTCCACACCTACGCTGGAGAGGAAGTCGGCGACGACCTTGGCGGTGATGGGCACACGGGCGGAGCGGACGCGGCGGTCCTGACGGGCATAACCAAAGTAGGGGATAACGGCAGTGATACGGCCAGCTGAAGCACGACGCAGTGCATCCACCATGACGATCAATTCCATCAAATTGTCGTTGGTCGGGGCACAGGTGGATTGAATGATGAAGATATCGCCACCGCGTACATTCTCGTTGATCTGTACGCTGATCTCGCCGTCGCTAAAGCGACCTACGGCAGCATTGCCGAGTTTGATAAACAGGCGATCTGCGATCTTCTGGGCTAGTTCCGGCGTTGCGTTACCAGCAAACAGCTTCATGTCAGGCACGGTTTGAAACCTCGGGGTTGCATCCAGTATGTGGGGAGTCTGATTTTAGACCCGTATCGTTTGGGGGCAAACGATTTAGCAAGATGACGGACAAGGTCTCTGGGCGATGTCGAGGATGGCGTCTCATCACCCGCAGGGTGGGTGGACGGGAATCCACCTTGAGCGCCATCGCGTCAGATTGGCCCAAGACACATCGACGAGGTCAACACCTCCCGATGCGGCCTCAACAAGGAGAGAGTTGGCTGGGGTACTAGGATTCGAACCTAGGAATGGCGAGATCAAAACCCGCTGCCTTACCGCTTGGCGATACCCCAATCACTCACTTGTTGCAAAGTGACGAAGAGTGGTGATATGTTCTCGCCCTTGGCGACAAACCCATCCCAGCCTTCCGGCACTCTTGCCAACACCTTCCGAGCAGCCATTTCGTCTTTAAATCGAGCAAAGACGCAGGCGCCAGTGCCCGTCATTCTTGACGGCGCGTATTCTAGCAACCAGCCGAGCGCATTGGCAACCTCGGGGTGGCGCTTTTTCACCAGCAGTTCGCAATCGTTTTTCCACTCTCCTGCCAGCAGATTGTCCAGGGTCATCTTGGGGGTGTTGCGGGGCAGGTCGGGATCCTGGAACACGGCGGCGGTGGCCACATGGCAATCGGGCTTGAGTACCAGGTACCAGGCATCCGGCACCTCGACCGGTTGCAACCGCTCCCCCACGCCCTCGGCGAAGGCGGCCTTGCCCCGCACGAACACCGGCACGTCGGCGCCCAGCTGCACGCCGAGCTCTGCCAGCTCGTCTTCACTCAAGCCGGCTTGCCAGAGGTGGTTCAGGGCCACTAGGGTGGTGGCCGCGTCCGACGAGCCGCCCCCGATGCCACCGCCCATGGGCAGTACCTTCTCCAGCCGGATATGGGCTCCCTGCGGACTGGCCAACCGGCTCTGCAACAGTCGCGCAGCCCGGATGATGAGGTTCTGTTCATCGGGCACGCCGGGAATGGCCGGGCTCAGGGTGAGTTGGTCGCTGCCCGTGAGCGGCTCAAACTCCAGCCAGTCGCCGTGATTGAGAAAGATGAAGAGGGTCTGCAGTTCGTGGTAGCCATCGGGGCGGCGGCCGTTGACGTGCAGGAAGAGGTTGAGCTTGGCCGGGGCTGGCCAGCGGATCGGCGCCTGGTCGTGCATCATGGTGCCAGGGTCCACTCGTTGATCTGCAGCTTGAGACGGCTCTCCTGCCCGGTCATGGTGAGCAGGTGGGGCAGGCGATAGCCGTCTTGATCCCGATAGTCCCCGTAGACGATCTGCCACTGGCCGTCGCGCACGCTGGCGAGGCTGGCATCGGGGTTGAGCTCGAATTCGGCCTGCCCCGGCAATCCCTTGATCCACTCAGGCAGCCCGGCCACCGGAATGTGCCAGCCGGTGAGCTGATAGACCAGGAGCTCGGCATCCTGGCTCTGGTGCTGTTTTCCGTCGTTGTCGAGCAGAGTCACCTCGCCGCCGGTGCGGGAGAGTTCCAGAATATGGGTGCCGATGAGGCTGGTGAGGTTGAGGCGATAGTCGTCGCCGTTTTGCTGCCAGTTGAGGCGAGCGCTGCCCTTCTGGCGGGCGGTGATGATGGCCATTTTGCCCGACAACTGCCAGTGTGTGAGGCGTTCGAGGCGGGCGCGCTCCTGCTGCCAGTTGACCTGATCCCGCTGGGGTTGGGTGGTGGTACAGCCCGCCAGCACCAGCAGGCAGGCGAGGGAGAAGATACGCAACAACAAGGTGGAGCTCCGCAGATGAGGTTTGCGACAGTATAAGGGGCGGCCGTATTGCTTTTAAAGACTTACCCTTTCTCGTACAATTGTCGGCCTCTACACCCTGTGCATGAAACGATCATCACCCACCCATGAGTCTGTTTGCCCTCGGAATCAACCACAACACCGCCAGTGTCGCTTTGCGGGAGCGGGTCGCCTTTGGCCCGGACCGCATCGATCGCGCCCTGCGTGAGCTGGTGGAGCAGCCTGGCGTCAGCGAGGCGGTGATCGTCTCCACCTGCAACCGCACCGAGCTCTATTGCAGCCTGGAGCAGGGGCAGGGGGAGCAGGTGCTGAACTGGTTGCAGCGGTTCCACGCGCTGGAGGCGAGCGAGGTGCTCTCCGCCATCTACCGGCACCAGGACGAGGAAGCGGTGCGACACCTGATGCGGGTGGCCTGCGGCCTCGACTCCCTGGTGCTCGGGGAGCCGCAGATCCTGGGGCAGATCAAGCAATCCTACGCCCACGCCCAGCAGGCGGATGCGGTGAAAGGATCCCTGGAGCGCCTGTTCCAGAAATCCTTCTCGGTGGCCAAACGGGTGCGCACCGACACCGAGATCGGCGCCAGCGCGGTGTCGGTGGCCTTCGCCGCCGTGAGCCTGGCCCGCCGTATCTTCTCCGATCTCTCCCAGACCAAGGTGCTGCTGGTGGGCGCCGGTGAAACCATCGAACTGGTGGCCCGCCACCTGCGCGAGCAGAGCGTGACCCGGATGATGGTGGCGAACCGGACCCTGCAACGGGCCCAGTTGCTGGCAGAGGAGTTCGGTGCCCAGGTAATGACCCTGGAGGAGATCCCGGACTACCTGCACGAGGCGGACATCGTCATCAGCTCCACGGCAAGCCCCCTGCCCATCATCGGCAAGGGCATGGTGGAGCGGGCGCTCAAGGCGCGTCGCTTCAAGCCCATGTTCCTGGTGGACATCGCCGTGCCCCGCGACATCGAAGCCGAGGTGGACGAGCTCTCCGATGCCTATCTCTACACGGTGGACGATCTGCAGGGCATCATCGAGCAGAACCTGGAGACCCGCAAGCGGGCGGCCGCCGAGGCGGAACTCATCGTGCAGGAAGAGCGCGACGAGTTCATGGGCTGGTATCGCAGCCAGCACTCGGTGGATCTCATTCGCGATTATCGCCATCAGTCACAGCAGGTCGCCGACGAAGAGTTGCAGCGGGCCTTGCTGGCCCTGCAACAGGGTGAAAATGCCGAGCAGGCGCTCAAGGCCATGGCCCATCGCCTCACCAACAAACTGATCCACGCACCGACCCAGGCCCTGCGCCAGGCCGCCGCCCAGGGGGACAGCCACAAGCTGGCCCAACTGCGTCAGGTGCTGGGATTGTCACAAGAATCATAGTGTTGGGACGGCCCTTTGCCGTCCCGTCCTCCATCGAGAATCCAAGAGTCATGAACCCCTCATTGATCAGAAAGCTGGAAGGCCTCATCGAGCGCCATGAAGAAGTACAGGCCCTGCTCGGGGAGCCCGGGGTCGCCTCGGATCAGGACAGATACCGCGCCCTGACCCGGGAATACGCCCAGCTGGAAGATATCGTTCACGCCTTCCAGCGTTTCCGCCAGGCCGAAGAGAACCTCGACACCACCCGGCTGATGCTGGAGGAAGAGGATGCCGAGCTGCGGGAGATGGCGCAGGAGGAACTGCCGCTCGCCAAGGCGACCTTCGAGGAGCAGGAGCAGGCGCTTCAGGTGATGCTGTTGCCGCGCGACCCCAAGGATGACAACAACTGCTATCTGGAGATCCGCGCCGGTGCCGGTGGCGACGAGGCGGCCATTTTCGCGGGGGATCTGTTCCGCATGTACTCCCGCTACGCCGAGCGTCAGGGGTGGCGTGTCTCCATCGTCAGCTGCAATGACGGCGAACACGGCGGCTACAAGGAGGTGATCGCCAAGGTGGACGGCGAGCACGTCTACGGCCGCCTCAAGTTCGAGTCCGGCGGCCACCGGGTGCAGCGAGTCCCCGAGACCGAGTCCCAGGGCCGGGTGCACACCTCCGCCTGTACCGTGGCCGTGCTGCCGGAAGTGCCGGAAGCCGAGCAGGTGGAGATCAACCCCTCCGAGCTGAAGATCGACACCTTCCGCGCTTCCGGTGCCGGCGGCCAGCACGTCAACAAGACCGACTCCGCCATCCGTATCACCCACCTGCCCACCGGGCTGGTGGTGGAGTGCCAGGACGAGCGCTCCCAGCACAAGAACCGCGCCAAGGCGATGTCGGTGCTCTCCGCCCGCCTGCAGGCGGCCGAGGACGAACGCCACCGCGCCGCCGAGCAGAGTACCCGCCGCAACCTGGTGGGCTCCGGGGATCGCTCCGAGCGCATCCGCACTTACAACTATCCCCAGGGGCGTCTCTCCGAGCACCGGATCAACCTCACCCTGTATCGTCTGGGCGACATCCTGGAAGGGGATCTGGACTGCGTGATCACCCCCCTGGTGCAGGAGTATCAGGCGGATCAGCTCGCCTCCCTGGCCGAGAGCAACTGATGCAGATCCAGCAGGCCCGTGCCCATATCATGGCGACCCTGGCCTCCGGGGAATCCCCCCGTGCCGACGCCGATGCCCTGCTCTGTCATCTGCTGGATTGTCGGCGCAGCTATCTGATGACCTGGCCGGAGCACGAGCTCGATGCCGCCCAGCAGGCAACCCTGGCGGGCTGGCTTGCCCGTCGCCTCAATGGTGAGCCCATTGCCCACCTCATCGGTGAGCGGGAGTTCTGGTCGCTGCCGCTGAAAGTGAGCCCGGCCACCCTGATCCCGCGCCCCGATACCGAGGTGCTGGTGGAACAGGCGCTGGCCCGCCTGCCGGGCGGCCCCTGCGCCCTGCTGGATCTGGGCACGGGCACCGGTGCCATCGCCCTTGCGCTCAAGTCTGAGCGACCGGATGCCGATGTATGGGCGGTGGACAGGATGCCGGCCGCGGCCGCGTTGGCCCGCACCAACAGCGCCGCCCTGGGGTTGCCCATCGAGGTGCGCGACGGCAGCTGGTTTGCGCCGCTCTCGGATGCACCGCGCTTTGCGATGATCGTCTCCAACCCGCCTTACATCGACGGGACGGATCCCCATCTTCACGAGGGGGACGTGCGCTTCGAGCCGCGCTCCGCCCTGGTGGCGGAGGAGCTGGGGCTGGCGGATATCCGCCTCATCGTCACCCAGGCGCCCGCCCATCTGGTGCCTGGTGGCTGGCTGTTGCTGGAACACGGCTGGGATCAGGGGGAGGCGGTGCGTCAACTCCTGCTGCAACAAGGCTACGTCCAGGTGGAAACCGTGCGCGATTACGGCGATAACGAGCGGGTGACCCTGGGGCGCCTGGCTTAGTGATATGACGGGCGGGCCCGGTCTGCCCCTGTTCAAGGAAATCTTATGTATGTTGTTCTCAAGCATCTGCACCTCACCCTGATTGCCGGGGCCGTGCTGATGTTTATCCTGCGCTTTTACTGGTTGCAGACCGGCTCCGCGCTGGCAGGGGGAGCCCGCACCCTCAAGATCAGCGGCTGGCTCAACGGCCTGGTGGTGCTCTCCGGTGCGCTGCTCTGCATGGTGCTGGGTCTCAACCCCCTCAACAACGCCATCCCCTGGCTGGCCGAGAAGCTGACATCCATCCTGGTGGTGGCGTTTCTGGCCATGATGGCGCTGCGCCTGGCCCGCAGCAACGGCATCCGCTGGTTTGCCTTCCTGGGCGCACTGGGGTGGATCTTCTTTATCGCCAAGCTTGCGGTGCAAAAGCAGGCCAGCCTGTTCGGCTAGGAAGGATGACGATGATACGTGTGGATGAGTGGACCGACTTCGAGGCTCACGATCTGGCCGAGCTGGCGCTGTCGGTGAGCGACGAGATCCGGGGCCATGGCGGCACGGGAGAGGCCGAGCTTGCCCGCCTCGATGCCTGGCTGGACGAGACGATTGCCGAGGGAGACTGCGACGAGGTGCGCCGTCAGCTGTTGCAGGGTTTCTACCAGACCCTGGGCTTTCGTGGCGACTGGCAGGATTACTTCTCGTCCGCCAACTGCGATCTGGACCAGGTGCTGGCAAGGCGCAAGGGGATCCCGGTCAGTCTCGGCATCCTCCTCATCCAGCTGGGTCGCAAGATAGGGCTGGATGTGGAGGGGATCTGCTTCCCCGGCCATTTCCTCCTGAGTTTTGCCGGTCTGGACGGGGAGGTCTATGTGGACCCCTTCAACGGTGATGAACTGAGCCGGCACCGCATCGAACTGCTGCTGCGCGGTGCCCTCGGCAACCTGGCGAGTCTGAGGGATGATCATCTGCAGCCATCGGGGCAGTGGGAGATCATCGAGCGCTTGCTCAATGTCAGCAAGGGCGCCCTGCTGCGCGAGGAGCGCATGACGGAGGCGTTGCGCTGCAGCGAGCTGCTGCTGCGCATGAAGCCCGGCGATCCGCTGGAGACGCGGGATCGGGGCTTCATCTATGAGCAACTCGATTGCCCGCGCTTTGCCGCCGACGATTTCGAATACTTTATTGAACAATGCCCTGATGATCCCGTGGCCGACGTGCTGAAAACCCAGCTGGCCACCCTGGACCTCAGTCCCAAGCCCCTCCATTAAGGATCCCTGAGATGGAACAGAAGAATATCAAGGTCAACCAGATCGACGTCGCCAACGACAAACCTTTCGTGCTGTTCGGCGGCATGAACGTGCTGGAATCCCGCGACATGGCGATGGCGGTGTGCGAGAAGTACATGGAAGTGACCAGCAAGCTCGGCATCCCGTTCGTGTTCAAGGCGAGCTGGGACAAGGCCAACCGCTCCTCCATCCACTCCTATCGCGGCCCGGGTCTGGAAGAGGGGATGAAGATCTTCCAGGAGCTGAAAGCGACCTTCGGCATGCCGGTGATCTCCGATCTGCATGAGCCCCATCAGGCCAAACCGGTCGCCGAGGTGGTCGACGTCATCCAGCTGCCCGCCTTCCTGGCGCGCCAGACCGATCTGGTGGAGGCCATGGCCGGCACCGGCAACGTCATCAACATCAAGAAGCCGCAATTCCTGAGCCCAAGCCAGATGAAGAACATCACCGACAAGTTCGAGGAGTGTGGCAACGATCGCCTGATCCTCTGCGAGCGCGGTGCCAACTTCGGCTATGACAACCTGGTAGTGGACATGCTGGGTCTGGGCGTCATGAAGAAGAGCACCGGCGGCTATCCGGTCATCTTTGACGTCACCCACTCCCTGCAGTGCCGTGATCCCCTGGGGGCGGCCTCCGGCGGTCGCCGCGAGCAGGTGACCGAGCTGGCCCGTGCCGGCATGGCGGTGGGCCTGGCCGGTCTCTTTATCGAATCCCACCCGGATCCGAAAATTGCCCGCTGTGACGGCCCGAGCGCCCTGCCGCTGGAGAAGCTGGAAGGCTTCCTCAAGCAGATGAAGGCCATCGACGATCTCGTCAAGGGCTTCGAGCCCCTCGATACCTCCGCCTGATCGCGATTTCTACTATCAAAAATGCCCCGCCATGCGGGGCATTTTTATTTCTGTCATTTTCATTTGGTGCTCTTCGGCGTCTATTGCGACCATGTTTCTGTGGTGTTAATGATGTTAAATATGTTGTGTGATTAATGTCTCTTATTTGCTTCTTATGACATGCAAAAGTAGCGACCGTCAGGATGGCAAAAAGGTATGAAGCGGGTGAGATAACCCTATTTCTCGCCGCAGACTGCTGCATGCGTTATTTGCTGTCAGTGGAGTCACACTTATTAACAGGACGTTGAGCATGCACAAGAAAATTGTCAGTAGCCTCTATTTTCAGGTGATATTGGCAATCACCATCGGAATATGTCTGGGACATGTCTATCCGAGTCTGGGCGCAGATATGAAACCCCTTGGTGATGGCTTCGTTAAATTAATCAAGATGATCATCGCCCCCGTCATTTTCTGTACCGTGGTCACCGGCATTGCCGGCATGGAAAGCATGAAGGCGGTGGGCAAAACCGGTGCCATTGCGCTGATCTATTTTGAAGTGGTGAGCACCCTGGCCCTGATCATCGGTCTGTGCGTGGTCAACGTGCTGCAGCCCGGGGCCGGTATGAATGTGGATCCCTCCTCACTCGACGCCAGCGCCATCTCCGTCTATGCGGATCAGGCCCAGTCCCAGGGGATAATTCCCTTCCTGCTGGATGTGATACCGGCCAGCGTCATCGGTGCCTTTGCCGGCGGCAATATACTCCAGGTGTTCGCGAATTCAACTCCGAAGTGCAACACCCGCCAAATCAAGCAACCTGTCGTAGTTCATCAAACACGATCTGCGGTTGCCTGAAATCCAAACATTTGCGCGGTCTAAGGTT
>NZ_JAPCIZ010000087.1:0-14609 GCF_027707725.1 Aeromonas sp. QDB25
TCATGGTGTTCCGCTTTGTTTCTTTGGCGAGAAGAAGCGTACCAGAACCGGCAGTTGGCCTCTTCTCTCCTATGCACCATGGGTGTTGCAGTTATTATCTGAATTCGCGGCTTGGCATAAAAATAGCCTCTGTATATACTGAAAATAAAAACATAAACGGATTTAGAAAACGATTCGTACTTTCCTCAATTCTAAATTATTTTTATTCAAATGAAGACCAGAGGTTCTTTAAATTAAAAGAACAATGGTATAGTCATTTACAAAGAATTGCGACCCAACTTAATTCATATTTTAATGAGGATGGTGCGAAAATAATCTATTCAAAATTTAACAATGCTATATTAAATGCAAATAATGTCAGTTTAAAAATTGATGAGAAAAATAACCCCAGAGTCGCTGTATGTATATCCGGCATGTTTAGAGGCAATGCGGCAGCAATAAAAACCATTCAGGAAAATATAATTTCCCCTCTCAATGCTGACGTCTTTATACATAGTTGGGATAGATGGCAACCATGGGCTGGCATTGGCGGTGCAGGACCGCACAACTGGGTATGGCGATTATTTGGTGATGCTATAACAAAGATTTGCCCTCGTGAATTAAAATCATTTATTGAGTTTAAAAAATATTTTCCAAGAGCAGCTGAAATAATTGAAACACCAGTATATCAACCATTTACAACGGAGTTGATACTATCATTTATCCAGCCCACCTCTTTCATGCTTGATAACGAATCTGAATTTATTGCATCATTAGGTGAGCACGCAGAATCATTTATTGCAAGAGGATCGTACAACCAAGCAAAAATGTTTTATGGAATATATGAAGCGACTCAATTAATGCTGAAATATGAAAATGAGCATAACTTTAAATACGACTACGTTGTCAAAATACGTCCCGACTGTGCTGTTACAGGGGAATTGTCACAAGATTTTTTAAAGAAATTGAATTTTAATGATCTCGCCACACGTATGGAGTGGGTCGTAGGACCAAGCGACACTTTAAATGTTGCGAGAAGAGATGTTCATGTTAACATATCAAATATATGGGCCGCGTCGCTGATTGCTAAACAATTAGCGCCATTCGAAAGCTTTCCAAAATATGATGCACATTCTCTTCTATTCTTATGGATGGTCAAAAACAATATAATGCCAATTAAACTACCTCTAGAGACTACACTCACATTGGTTTCATTAACTTCATTTTTAACTGAGAAATTACATGATGCACTAGCGTATGATTTGCAGCATACAGCAAAAAAAATTGGGCAGGATGAAAACGCCAAAAAATTCATTGGTTTTTTATTGGGGGAAAGCGAATGAAAAATCTGGTGATTGATTTGGATGGCACCCTGACGATCGATGCCGACACCTCTTATCCGAACAAACCGGCTAACCTGGATGTGGTCAATAAGCTAAAGAAATATAAAGCGCTCGGTTTCAACATTACCATATTAACCAGTCGAAATATGCGTACATTTGAGGGCAATGTTGGGAAGATGAATATCCACACTCTTCCTGTCATCATCGAGTGGCTTAATCGTCACGAAGTCCCCTACGATGAAATCGTGCTAGGCAAACCCTGGTGTGGATTTGATGGCTTCTATGTCGACGATAAATCGATCAGGCCCTCTGAATTTGCTTCTCTAGATTATGATCAAATTAAAGCCCTGCTTGATAAAGAAAATCCATTTAAAGATGGTGGGAATAAATGATCCTGATTACCTCAGCAGCATATGTAGATCAAGATTTTGTCACTGAAATCGGATTAATCCCTCCCAGTTTTCTTCCCGTTCAGAACCGCCGCCTGTATGAGCTGCAAGTTGAGATGTTACGGGAACAGGACCTGAACGATGCTATTTATCTTTCTGTCCCAGAAAGCTTTAAGCTAAATAACTACGATGCAATCAAAATCAAGTCTCTTGGCATACGCATCATCCGAGTACCTGATGGTATCTCGCTCGGAGAGTCAGTCCTTTACTGCTGGAATTCCTCTGCAAGCTATCATGACAATTTCAGAATTTTACATGGCGATACGCTATTTATTGATATGGCATTGTCTCATGGCGATGAGATAAGTACTCATCCCAATAAAGGGTTCTATAAGCGAGCTTCCATTTCCAACATAAGCAAGCCATGTGAACTTAAAGCCCCTGATACCGAATGGGCCAACGATGATAATAGCGTCTTATCTGGCTATTTCTCCTTTAACAGCCCATTGATTTTTATCAAATCACTGATTGAAAACAAAATGGACTTTGTCTCATCAATCAGGTCTTATCATAGTAAAAAACCCATGGAATTGAATTCTTCAGGGAAATGGCTCGATCTCGGACATATCAACAGCTTCTTTAATTCCAGAACTTATTTAACTACTCAGCGTGCCTTTAATGACCTGAAAATATCGAGACGAGTGGTACTTAAAAAATCCAGTACCAAGGGAAAAAAAATCTATGCTGAAGGGAACTGGTTTAGTAGCATACCTTTTGAGCTGAGATTACATACACCGCAATTGCTCTCTCACAAGCAGGGAGAGAATGGCTTTGATGGTTCTGAATATAGCCTCGAGTATCTCTATCTTCTTCCCTTAAGCGATTTATTTGTTTTTGGCTCCTTGCCTTTAACAAGCTGGAAAAACATACTTACCTCCTTAAAAGAGGTTCTAAGCGGACTGCATCGTTACACATCGGATGAATGCTCGCTGCCATCGCTTGACGAGCTATATTTACACAAAACTCTGGAGCGTTTAGAAGAGCACTCTCATTTAAGTGGCATTGATTTTTCCGATAAAAAGTATCGCTACTCAGACGATCACGATCCTCTGACTCTTTTCGAACTAGCCAGAAAAAGTGCTGATTTCATTAATAATGCTACAAAAACTGATGTTTCAATTGTTCA
The DNA here is from genome assembly GCF_027707725.1 of Aeromonas sp. QDB25. NCBI lineage: Bacteria > Pseudomonadati > Pseudomonadota > Gammaproteobacteria > Aeromonadales > Aeromonadaceae > Aeromonas > Aeromonas sp. QDB25. The sequence goes on from NZ_JAPCIZ010000087.1 coordinate 2,898, forward strand.
TGGTGACTTTTGCTTCAGCAATCTGCTTTTTGACAGCAGAGTAAGTGCAATCAAGTGCATTGATCCAAGAGGGATTGATGCACAGGGCAATTTGACTATTTATGGCGACCGGCGCTATGATTTAGCCAAGTTGTATCACTCTATTGTCGGCTATTATGATCTCATCATTAGCGGCCACTATGAAATAACTGAACAGCAAGACCAGACTGATATAAAATTCTATCTTGACAAAAATTATCAAGACGAACTGGAAAAAGAATTTAATAACATCATTCTTGCTGGGCTGGGTTATTCAGAAAAAGAGATAGTTGCAATAACACTGCACTTATTTTTGTCAATGCTGCCTTTGCATTCAGACAGACCAGATCGTCAAAAAGCGTTTATAGCTAATGCGTTCAGATTGTATAAAAAACTAATTGGAGAGTGAAGCATGATCGTTATCCCTATGGCAGGCCTTTCCTCTCGGTTTAAAAATGCTGGGTATACTAAGCCTAAATATATGCTAGAGGCGCATGGAAAAACACTATTCAACCACTCAGTTAGTAGCTTCCAGAAGTATTTCAACTCTGAAAAATTTTTGTTTATTGCTCTTGGTGTTGATAACACGCATGCGTTTATCCGCTCAGAATGTTTGAGTTTGGGCATTAATGATTTTGAAATTGTGATTCTGGATGAGCCTACCAAAGGACAGGCACAAACAGTTCAGCTCGGACTAATTTCAGCTAACATCGCAATGGACGAATCATTGTTGATTTTTAACATAGATACGTTCCGACCTGGATTTACCTACCCAGATAACTTCGATATAAAAAATGTCGACGGCTATTTAGAAACCTTTGTCGGTGAAGGTAAAAACTGGAGCAACATCCTGCCCAAGAATGAAGTTGACTATAGTGTCGCGCTGACAGCCGAGAAAAAAGAAATCTCTAAATACTGCTGTACAGGCCTTTATTTTTGGCGGCATGCGAAAGACTTTATTCGTGTATTCGACGAATACCAACAAACTTCACTGAAGGATCTTGATGCTGGGGAATATTATATTGCACCGATGTATAACCAACTGATCAGTGAAGGTGCAGATATCAGATATAGCATTATCGCTCCAGAAGAAGTTATTTTCTGCGGTATCCCCGCTGAATATGAACTCTTCATAAAAAACAATTAACCGCGTAGCGAGAATCAATAATGACGCTATGGACAACATCATCTGGGATGGTGGCACGCGCTCAAGAACTTTGCGCGTGCCTGAATCAGCCCTTGCAACGTCTTACCTCTTCCGACATTCCCGCAGAGGAAGATGTTTGCATCGGCTGGGGCCAAAAAGCCAATACCCGCCAGATTAAGCAGAAAGCACAGGAATTGGGTCTGCCTTATTGGCAGCTGGAAGATGGCTTTATCGGCTATATCGGCCACCCTGCCCGCGGTGGCAAGGCGGTGTCGCTTATCGCCGATCCGGTGGGCATCTATTACGATGCGCGCCAGCCCAGCCAGCTTGAGCAGTTGATCGCCACCCCCTGTGACGCCGCCATGCTGGCGCGAGCGCAGCGGCTCATCCATGAACTGGTGCGCATTGGCATCACCAAATACAACTGCTATGCCAGGCGACCCGCCTCATCTTATCCATCAACCAGCCTGGCTGCGAAGGATGTGGGCGGTCTGCCGGCTGCGCTGGCCCAGCGCCTGCTGCAAGATGGCAGGCCCAAGGTGTTGCTGGTGGATCAGGTGGCCGGGGATCTCTCCATTCCCGGCGCCCTGGCCAGCGAGGCGGACTTTATCGCCATGGTGGCGGCGGCGCGGCGCAATCACCCCGATGCCCGCCTCTTGCTGCGCACCCACCCTGATACCCGCCTTGGCAAGAAGCGCGGCGTGCTGGCCCGACTGCAACTCGATGATGTGGAGATCGTGGCCGATCACTGCCATCCCCATGCCCTGCTCAATGTGGTGGACGCCGTCTATACCGTCTCGTCCCAGCTCGGTTTCGAGGGGCTGCTGCTGGGTAAAGCCGTGTATTGCTTTGGCATGCCGTTTTATGCGGGTTGGGGGCTGACCCACGACATCAAACAGTGCGAGCGGCGCACCGCCACGGTCACGCTGGCCCAATTGGTTGCGGCGGCGCTCATTCTCTATCCACGTTATCTGGACCCTGTGCTGGGGCAACGTTGTGAGGTGGAAGAGGTGCTGACCATCATTGCACGCCAGCAAAGGGCGACACCGCGCTGGCGACGACTCTATCTGGTTGGCTTCTCCCTGTGGAAGCGCGCCTTTATGCAGGCGTTCTGCCACCATCTGGCCGATGAGTTGCGTTTCGTACGCACACCGCCCAAGCGCCTGACCGGTGACGAACAGGTATTGGTGTGGGGCAGCCGCTATCCAGAACTCACCTCCGCCATCCGGGTGGAAGATGGCTTTATTCGCTCGAAGGGATTGGGCTCCAATTTGTGTCGTCCCTCTTCCCTGTCGCTCGATCCGGTCGGGATCTATTTCGATAGCCGCAGTCCCAGCGGGCTCGAGCAGTTGCTCAATTACCAGGAGCTGACCCGGTCACAGCTCGACCGGGGTGAGCAACTGCTCACCCTGCTGCGCGAAAACAAGGTGAGCAAATACAATGTCGGCGCCCCGGCGCACTTCACGCCCCCCGCCGATGGCCGTCCCCTGGTGCTGGTGGTGGGTCAGGTGGATGGGGATGCCTCCATCCTGACCGGCAGCCCGACCATTCGCAGCAATGAGCAGTTGCTGTGGGCGGTGCGCGCCGCCAAGCCAGAGGCTCACATCCTCTACAAACCTCACCCGGATGTGGTGGCGGGCAATCGGGCGGGCGCCATTTCTGCAGCCTGCCTGGCGGAGTGTGTGGACAGCCAGGTGCTGGATATCGGCCTCACCAGCCTCTATCCCCACGTGGACGAGCTGCACACCATGACTTCCCTGAGCGGCTTCGAGGCGCTGGTGCAGGGGGTCAAGGTGACCACCTGGGGCCAGCCTTTTTACAGTGGTTGGGGGCTGACCACGGATGCTCATCCTCCCGGCCGGCGCCAGCGCACACTCCCCCTGGCGGCATTGGTCTATCTGACCCTGGTGGCTTATCCGCTCTATATCGATTGGCAGAGCGGACTCTGGATAAGCCCGGAGCAGTTGATCCGCCAACTGGCCACACAAGGCCAATCATCCGGCCACAAGTCGAGCCGCTGGCAGCGCTGGCAAGTCAAGCTGAGTTATCTGGTGCAGACCCTGCTGCAACGCCCCTCCCTTCCCCAGTTGATGAGATAAGTCGTACATGAAGATTTTGCTGCTGCAAGGACCGCTGGGCCCCTTCTTTCAGACCCTCAGCCAGGCGCTTTCCGACGCCGGCCACGAGGTCTACAAGATCCATTTCAACGGGGGGGATGAGTGCTGGCGCTGCGTGGGCCATAGCGAGCGCTTCACCGGCAAGCCGGATACCTGGAACACCTTCTTTCGCCGCTTCATCAAGCACCATGGCATCGACAGCCTCATCTGTTACGGTGATTGCCGTTACTACCATCAGCAGGCCATCCGTATCTGCAAGCTGAAAAAAATCCGTGTCTGGGCCATGGAGGAGGGTTATCTGCGCCCCGACTTCGTAACCTTGGAGCAAGGGGGCGTCAATGCCTTCAGCCCGCTCTATGCCAGGCGTGACTCGCTGGCCGAGATGACGTGGCCAGCGCCTTATGAGGCGCCGCTGAAGGTGGGCAAGACCTTCGCCCGCCGGGCCTGGTATGCCAGCCGCTACCACATCAACAAGAACCTGTTGCGCTGGCGCTACCCCCATTTCGTCAATCACAGGCCCTGGAGTCTCTATCAGGAGGCCAGGGGCTGGGTCGCTGGAGGGGTGGTGAAGTGGAAGCACAGATGGAGCGACCACTCCCTGCTCAAGGCACTGCCCCGGCACAAGGGACATATCTTCTTCGTGCCGCTCCAGGTCACCGAAGACTTTCAGATCCGGGAGCATTCGGATTTGAGCGGGGTGGAAGAGATGGTCGCCCAGGTGATGAACTCCTTCGCCGAGCACGCCCGCCGCGAGGATGTCTTGCTGTTCAAGCACCACCCCATGGATCGGGGCTATGTCAGCTATCAATCCCAGATCAACCGCCTGGTGACGCTGCTCGGGCTGGAAGGGCGGGTGTTCTATGGCTATGAGCTGCCACTGCCCACCCTCTATCCGCTGCTCAAGGGGGTCATCACCATCAACAGCACGGTGGGCCTCTCCGCCCTGCTGCACCAGGTGCCGACCTTCTGCATGGGGCGGGCCCTCTACGACCTGCCAGGGCTCACCACCCGGGGCACGCTGGCGAAGTTCTGGCACAAGCAGAGCCCGGTTTGCAGCGAGACCTTCGAGCGGATGCGCCAGTCCCTGCTCCATCTGACCCAGCTCAATGCCAGCTTCTACCGTCATCTGGACATGGGAGCCATGGCCGTGGTGGAGAAGATCCAGCAGCACAATGTGCAGGCCCTCTCTGCCCAGAAGAGTCAACGCGCGGCAACACCTTCCGGCGTTGTCGGGGCCTTGGCCATCCTGAGTGCATTTTGCCTCCTGACCGAGGAGATGCTCACTCCGGTGACCATGCTCTAGCTCATGCCGAGCATGAAAAAGCCCGCGACTGCGGGCTTTTTTGTCTCTGGCTTTTGTATCAGGTCAGACGCTGCGCGGGCGCAGGTGGGCATGCCAGCGGGCTTCCCACTTCTTGAACAACCAGACGATGACGAAGGTGAGCAGCATGTAGAGCAGACCTGCGGTCAGGAACGCCTCGAACGGGCTGTAGTAGCGGGAGTTGATGATCCGCGCGGCCCCCGTCAGATCGACGATGGTGATGATGCCCGCCACCGCCGACCCCTGCAGCATGAAGATCACCTCGTTGCTGTAGGCCGGCAGCGCACGGCGAAACGAGTTGGGCAGGATGATGCGGGTGAGGGTCTGCCAGCGGGTCATGCCGAAGGCGCTTGCCGCTTCTATCTGCCCCTTTGGCATGTTCATCACGGCGCCACGCACTATCTCGGCGGTGTAGGCGCCGGTGTTGAGAGTGAACGCCAGCAGGGCACAGAACCAGGCTTCCGAGAAGAGGGTCCAGGCCGCACTGTTCTTGAGCCACTCCCACTGGGCGGCACCGTAGTAGATGATGAAGAGCTGCACCAGGAGCGGGGTGCCGCGAAAGAAGTAGATATAGGCCCAGATTGGCCCCTTGATCAACCAGTTGCGGCTGTTGCGCAGTATGCCCATGGGCACCGCCAGCATGAGCCCCAGCATGAGCGAGGCGGCCACCAGCCAGATGGTGGTATAGAGACCCTCCCAGTAGGTGGGCCACTCCTTGAGAATGATCGAGAAATCCATGGCTTACCTCGTCTTGATGGCGTAGTGACGCTCGGCCCACTTGAGCGCCGAGGTAGAGACTGCGGTGAAGACCAGGAAGATCAGCGCCACCGCCATGTAGAAGGTGAAAGGCTGCTGGGTCGAGCCCGCCGCGAGCGACGCCTTTCGCACCATGTCATCGAGCCCGATGATGGAGACCAGGGCCGTGGTTTTCAGCAGCACCAGCCAGTTGTTGCCAAACCCGGGCAGGGCGTGGCGCATCATCTGGGGAAAGAGGATCCGCACAAAGACCTGGCTTGCCCGCATGCCGAAGGCACGGGCCGCCTCGAGCTCCCCCTTGTCCACCGCCAGGATGGCGCCGCGGAAGGTCTCGGTCATGTAGGCGCCGAAGATGAAGCCGATGGTAGCGACCCCGGCCGCAAACGGGCTGATGTCGATGTAATCGGGCAGCAGGGAGACCCACTCCTGGTTCGGGTTGCTCGCCAGCAGGTGGTTGTTGTAGGCCTCGTTGACCCAGCTGCAGATCCCGTTGATGAGCACCTGGCCGCCGAAGAAGAGCAGCATCATCAGCACCAGATCCGGGATGCCGCGAATGACGGTGGTGTAGGCCGCCGCGATGCCGCGTGCCCACTTGTAGGGAGAGAGCTTGGCCAAGGCCCCCAGCATGCCGAGCACCAGGGCCAGCAGCAGGGAGGCAAGCGCCACCTCCAGGGTGATCCAGGCCCCCTCCAGCAGAGAGGTTTCGTATCCTTTCAAATCAAACATATGCAATGCAGCTCCATCGCAATCGGGCCCGTCACTCCCAGCGGAAGGCAACGGGCCCGATGACTACTGACGGGATCAACCTGTCGTTGTTCGCCTGACGTCGGCTTACTCGCCGTACACGTCGAAGTCGAAGTACTTGTCGTTGATTTCCTTGTACTTGCCATTGGCACGCAGGGCCAGGATGGCGGCATTGAATTTCTCTTTCAGATCCTTGTCGGCCTTGCGCACCGCGATGCCGGCACCCTCGCCAAACCACTTGGGATCGGTCAGTTTCGGGCCGATGAACTCGAAGGCATCGCCCCCTTCCTTCTTCAGCAGGCCGTCGCTGATGGCGGCGGAGTCGGCCATCACGTAGTCGACACGGCCGGATTTCAGATCGAGGTAGGCTTCATCCGCAGTGCCGTAGCGCTTGATGGTGGCGTTGGGGAAGTTGTCGGTGATGTAGGTGTCCATGGAGGTGGCACGCTGCACGGCGATGGTCTTGCCGTCCATGAAGGCCTTGTCGAGCTGGATCTCGGTCCCTTTCTTGGCGGCGAAGCGCGCCGGGATGTGCTGGTACTTCTGGGTGAAGTCCACCTTCTTCTTGCGCTCTTCGGTGATGTCCATGGTGGCGATGATGGCGTCATACTTGCGCGACAGCAGCGCCGGAATGATGCCGTCCCAGTCCTGCTTGATCAGGGTGCACTTCACCTTCATCTCTTCGCACAGGGCGTTGGCGATGTCGATGTCGAAGCCTTTCACCTCGCCGCTCGGCTCGGTCCAGGAGAAGGGGGGATAGGCCCCTTCCACCCCGATCCGGACCTCTTTCCACTCCTTGGCCATAAGGCTACCGGAACACAGGGCCGTCATCACGGCAGTCGCCAGCATCAGCTTGTTCATGTATCTCTCCTTGATAAACACGTCGATCGTTGAAAGTAAGGATGGTTGAAATTGAATCCCGTCCATCAATAGATGGACGAGATGAATTGCTTGAATCGCTCCGACTTGGGATGGGCGAAGATCTCCTTGGGATTGCCCTCCTCCTCCACGCGCCCCTGGTGCAGGAACATCACCTTGTTCGACACGTCGCGGGCGAAGGACATCTCGTGGGTCACCACCATCATGGTACGCCCCTCTTCCGCCAGCTCGCGCATCAGGCCAAGGACCTCCCCCACCAGTTCAGGGTCGAGGGCCGAGGTAGGCTCGTCAAACAGCATCACCTCGGGCTCCACCGCCAGCGCCCGGGCGATGGCGGCCCGCTGCTGCTGACCGCCGGAGAGATGACCGGGATAATAGTCGCGACGCTCCCACAGCCCCACCCGGTTGAGCAGGTGCTCCGCCTTGGCGATGGCCTCGGCACGGGGCACCTTGAGCACCTGGATGGGCACTTCGATGATGTTCTGCATGATGGTCATGTGGGACCAGAGATTGAAGCTTTGAAACACCATGGCCAGTCGGCTGCGGATACGCTCCACCTGGCGCATGTCTTCCGGCAGGCGTTCGCCGGAACGGCTGGTTTTCATCCGGATCAGCTCCCCGTGGAGGGAGACGCTGCCCGATGAGGGGGTTTCAAGCAGATTGATACAGCGTAGAAAGGTCGACTTCCCCGAACCCGAGGAGCCGATGAGGGAGATCACATCCCCCTTGTGGGCCGTCATATCGATGCCCTTGAGCACTTCGTGGGTGCCAAAATACTTGTGCAGATCACGAACTTCCAGTGCGGCAACGTCGCTCATCCATTACAACCTTGTCTGTCCCTAGACGCCGCTTCGGCGTGACTCCACCACCGTCCATTTAACAAAACGTTAACCGATGGCAACCTTCAGCGAAAATATCATTGAGGTAGTGAAAAAACAATACAGAACCGAGGTATTTGGTGTTTTATCTGTATTTTTATTGGCCTATTGAGTATTTTTCAGCACTTTGTCTGCATAAAATCCATTTTTTGTCGCACCTTCCCTACCGCTCTTTTATACCCGCAGCGCACTGGTAGCAAGCATATTTCACCATATCCGCCAGATGTCACCCAAAAGGACTTTATTCACCCAGGCAGATTCCCCTTCTCTCGTCATTTCATGGGGATGAAATTGATTTTTCAGGTGATGTCCCCTCTTTCTCTGTTTGCGTGCACAGCTGACTGTCATCAAAAAACACAACAATATGATAAAAAAGTCCCGTATGGGCCATGCTGATGCACAGATCCGTGACACAGGTGCAACAAGTCGTGATAAGGTGCCGTTTTTCCACGTTTTGTGATCGAGGCCCCGATGTTGCTCAATGTGTTGCTGATCCTGCTGCCGCTCGTGATCGGCTATCTGGTTCCCCTCTCTTCCGCCCGTCTGATCAAGCTGGTCAACCAGTCCCTGGGCAAGATGGTCTACCTCATCCTGTTCCTGATGGGGCTGGGGCTGGCCTATGTGGAGAACCTGGGCAGCAACCTGGCAGTGATCTTCAAGGTGGCAGGGGTGATGCTCGCGGCCATTACCCTCTGCAACCTGCTGGCCCTGTGGTGGCTGGACAAACGCAGCCCCCCCACCCACGAGGCCAGTGACGGCAAGATGCCGAGCAAGCTGCACCTGTTGTGGGAATCCCTCCAGCTCTGTTTCGTGGTGTTGGGGGGCGTCTTGCTGGGGCTGGTGGTGGACCTGCGCGCCCTGCCCATCGACAAGTTGAGCGAGTGGGCCCTGATGCTGCTGCTCTTGCTCATCGGCATCCAGATGCGCAACTCCGGCATGCGCCTGCGCCAGATCCTGCTCAACCCCTGGGGCATGAAGATCGCGCTCACCGTCATCCTCAGCAGCTGGCTCGGCAGCCTGCTGGCCGCCCAGCTGCTCGGCATGCCCTTTGCCCATGGCCTCGCGATGAGTTCCAGTTTTGGCTGGTATTCGCTCTCCGGCATCCTGGTAGCGGACAAGCTGGGCCCGGTGCTGGGCTCCGCCGCCTTCATCAACGATCTGGGGCGCGAGCTTATCGCCATCCTCATCATCCCGGTGCTGATGCGCCGCCACCCCAGCGCCGCCATCGGCTACGGCGGCGCCACGGCGCTGGACTTCACCCTGCCAGTCATCCAGAAATCCGGCGGCATCCAGGTGGTGCCGGTGGCCATCGTCTCCGGCTTTATCCTGAGCCTGCTCGGCCCCATTCTGATCCTGGGGTTCCTGGCCATCTGAGCCCCATGGCACGACAAAGCCCGGCACTGCTGCCGGGCTTTTTGTTGATGAACTGAGCAGGCTGGATGACAGGCGCCGGTATTTAGGTGCGCCACCGGCCCCCACTCATCACCCGCTCGATGGCGAACGTATCAGGATCGATCAGCAGCAGATCCGCATCCTGCCCTACCCCTAGGGTACCCTTGCTCGCAAGCCCCAGCGCCCTGGCCGGATTGGCCGTCACTACCGCCAGTGCCGTCTCCAGTGCCACCCCCTTGCAGCAGGCCGCCACCACCTCCTGCCACAGGCTCCCTATCTGGCCACAGCGCAGCTCGATGAGCCGCCCCTCGCCGTCAAAGCGCGGCAGACTGGCGTTGGCATCCGAGCTGAAGCTGATGCGATCCACGGGCACGCCCGCCGCCAGCAACGCCACCAGGGCGTCGGCCGCGAGCCGCTCCCCGTCATCCAGCAGATCCGGGAAGCTCGACGTGGTGAGGTCGACCCAGCCGCCTGCCCGACCCCACTCGATGGCCTCGGCAAAGAGCCAGGGGTTGCGGTTGCAGTGGGTGGGGTAGAGCTGGCGTTGCGGGATGTCGGTGCCGTCCCGCAACGCCCGCAGGGGCGCCAGCCCCCCCCGGCCATCCCCCAGGTGAAAGAAGCTGACGCCACTTTTACCCGACAACAGCCCGGCCACCCGCGCCTCGCTCGCCAGCCGCGCCAGCTCGTCGTGGGTGGGGGCGCTGGACCTGTGATCGCTGATGGCCACCTCCCCCACCCCCAGCACCTCGGGGATCAGCATGATGTCCGACTCCACCGTGCCGGTGAGGGTCTTGACCGGCAGGTGGTAGGAGCCGGTGTACATGAAGGCGCTCACCCCGGCGGCGCGAAACTCGCGCACCTTCCCCAGCACCTGGGCCGGGCTGCGGGTCAGGCTGTCGGTGCCGAGGGCCGCCACGAGCGTGGTGACCCCCGCCGCCAGAGCTGCCCTTGCCGAGAGCTCCGGCGTGCGAAAGCCGAAGCCTCCCTCGCCGCCGCCTCCGGTGATATGGGCGAGCGGGTCCACCAGTCCGGGCACCAGATAGCGGCCGCCAGCGTCCACCCGCGTCAGTGGCCAGTCGGCCGGAACCGTCAGTCCCTTGCCCATCCAGGCGATGCGGCCATCCGCCACCAGCAGATCCTGCTGGCCGAGCGGGGCCGGACTATGGATCTGCGCACCCTCGATCAGGGTCAACATGGGGTCTCTCCTTGCTGCATGAAAAAGGAGGGAGCAGGCTCCCTCCGACTGTTACCCATCAACCGCCATAGATATCGTACTTGAAGTACTTCCGGTTGATCTCCTGATACTTGCCGTTGGCGCACAGGGCCTTGATGGCGTCGTTCAGCCTGGCCCTGAGATCCTGATCCCCCTCGCGCACCGCGATCCCCATGCCGTCGCCAAACCATTGACGGTCGGTCAGGGCCGGCCCCACATAGTCGAACTTGTCGCCCCCTTCCTTGCCAAGCAACCCCTGTTCGATAGCCGAGGCGTCGGCCAGCAGGGCCAGCACCCGTCCCGCCTTCAGGTCGAGGTAGGCTTCATCGGCACTGCCGTAACGCACTATGGTGACGCTGGAGCCGAAGTTGTCGGTCAGGTACTTGTCGTGGGTGGTGGCCCGCTGCACGCCGATGCGCTTGCTCGCCATCCCTTCCGGCGTCAGCGTCAGTTCGGTGCCCCTGGCCGCCACGAAGCGGTTGGGAATGTGGGCATATTTCTCGGTGAAGTCGACCTTCTTGCGCCGCTCGTCGGTGATCGACATGGCAGCGATGATGGCGTCGTACTTGCGCGACAGCAGGGCCGGGATCATGCCGTCCCAATCCTGGGCCACCAGTTCGCACCTGACGGCCATCTGCTGGCACAGGGCGTTGGCAAGATCGATGTCAAATCCCTTGATCTCTCCGGACGCATCGGTCCATGAGAAGGGTGGATAGGCCCCCTCCACGCCAAAGCGTACCGTCTTCCACTCCTTGGCGGTGACGGGGGTGGCGAGCAGACAGGCAGCAACAAGCTTGTCCATGCTCACCCAGAAGGTGTTGGGCAGATGGGTCAGCTCGAAGAAATAGCGGCGATGCTGCTGATCCGCCACGCTGCGCCACAGGGTGGTGGAGATGTTGGGCTGATCCGGGGTGCTGATCCCCATCTTAAATGCGAAAGGGGACTCCCTCCGACGTAGGTGGGAGGGGAATTTCGCCGGGGCGTCAGCCCCGCTGGTTTTGAATGTATTGCTTGATCACCTCCAACGTTCTCTGCAAACTTCTGCCGCACACTGACCGAAGGAAGCGTGATGCAGATCCCCCAATATCGGCTTTCGATACTTGGTGATAAACACCAAATGTACGTGCAAAACGTATGCCGCATGGCGTGATTTATTAATTTTAGTGAATTGCATTCTGTCACTCAATCGGGCTTAATAGATATGGTAATAATGCTGCACACTGAGTGATAAATGCAAATTCTGAAAG
>NZ_JAPCIZ010000088.1:0-14116 GCF_027707725.1 Aeromonas sp. QDB25
GGTTACAGAGCGGTGATTTCGCGAAACATGGGCTTTTTCAGAGCTTCCTTAGCGTTACGATAAAGCTAGCATGGAAACGATAGGTGCAAGCAAGTTAAGGGTTGCATCGCGGATGTCAATCTAGGCTATAGCCTAGCCGGACAGCCTTCATGGCTTGTTTTTGATTTAAGTACTAAATTGCCCCAGACCATACGGCGAGAAGCCTTGAGGGGGAGCCTGACTCAAGATTTCAAATGAACCAGCCGATACAATGAAGGCACATTGATATGCCTAATAATGAGGTGAAGTAGTGAGTGATTGGCTAACCCGTTTTTCAATTAAAACCCGTCTCATCAGTTTGCTCATTCTGCTAGCTGCTACGGCTGCCGGCCTGACAATGGAGGGGCTTAACGGCATGCGCAGCAGCAATGCCGATATTAACCAGATGTACAACAACGTTCTGCTACCGCTCGATAAGCTTGGCGACCTCACCAATCACATGCACCATGCACGCACTCAGCTTTTGCTTGCTCTGCAACATCAGCCTGGTAGTGCGTTCGAAAAGGCACATGACCACCCCGCGAGCATGCATTTCGATGCTGTGGATAGAAGCGTAGGCAGCATGCGTGAGCGCCTTGCTGACTATCAGCGTATGCCAATGAGCAAAGAGCATCAGCGCTTGGCCACTGAACTGCAAAACAAGCTGTCTGATTATCTGGATAATGGTGTTCAACCGACGCTCAATGCAATGCGCCAAGGTGACTATGCGGGAGGGAATGCAATCCTGCTGAATCGCTTGCAACCTGCATTTATGACGACCTATGCCAGCGTGCGTAATCTGGTTGAGTCGGAGCAGGAGAGCGCCAATGCAAGCTACCAGCGCGCTAAAGAGAGCTTCGATCGTCTGGTTGTGATAATCGGTCTCACGCTAGTGGTTGCTCTGTTTCTGGCCACAGTCGTGGCTTTGGCTACTGTATCTGGCATCACAAAAGCTGTTCGCGAGCTTCAAGTCGGCGGTCAGCAGCTAGCTGATGGCAATTTGGGCTATCGAGTTACCTATCAGGGGCGTGATGAGCTGGGCGAAATCTCTAGCTCATTCAATGCAATGGCTTCGCGTTTTCACCACACCATTCAAGAGTTGGCGGGGGCTGTGGAGCAACTGGCAGCCGCAGCTGAGCAGACTGCTCAGATCAGCACTGAAACCAGTGACGGCATCCGCCGCCAGCAGTTGGAGACAGATCAGGTTGCTACTGCGATGAACGAAATGTCAGCTACTGTGCAGGATGTGGCTGGGAACGCGGCCAGTGCAGCAAGAGCAGCACAGGAAGCAGATCAGCAGTCGGAAAGTGGAAAGCTTGTTGTTCATCAAACAATCTCTTCTATCGACAGCCTAGCCAGTGAAGTTGAGCACGCGGCCACCGTTATCCATGAGCTTGAAGCAGACAGTGCTGGTATTAGCTCTGTGGTGGATGTCATTCGCAGCATCGCCGATCAAACCAATTTACTTGCCCTTAATGCGGCTATTGAAGCTGCAAGAGCTGGTGAGCAAGGGCGAGGCTTTGCTGTGGTGGCGGATGAGGTGCGCTCGCTTGCTTCGCGCACGCAACAGTCAACCAGCGAAATTCAGACCATGATTGAAAAACTGCAGGGCGGGGCAAATCGTGCTGTTGCGGTCATGCAAAGTAGTTGCACCAAAGCACAAGCTGGTAAACAACAGGTTGCCAGCGCAGGTCATATGCTGGATCAGATCAGTAACGCTGTTGCGATTATTAATGACATGAATGCCATGATTGCATCTGCCGCTGAGGAGCAAAGCTCTGTCGCGGAGGAGATCAATCGTAACGTTACTAGTGTCAGCCAGATTGCCGAGGAAACTAGCGAGGCTTCCCGTCAGAATGTTGCCACCAGTAAGCAACTATCTGCTCTGGCAACCCAACTTCAGCGTCTGGTGCATATGTTCCGTCTTTAGGCAAACTGACGCAGGATTGTAGTCTCGTACAGCGCCTCCTCCATCGCCGGGTCGCTGTAGCCGAACCAGTTCTGCATCAAATGCACGCACAACATCGCCATCAGCGGATAGGCTGGACTGCCGCCTTCACCCTTCGGGTAGTGCGGCTCGATCAAGGCGATCAAACCCTTCCACGGCACCACCTGATCCATCTCGATCAGGAACAACTCTTTGCGGGCCTGCTTGCGCTTGCCGGCATACTCGGCGTAGGCGAAGGTCATCTGCTTCATCGGAAAACTCGGCGGGTGGAATCCGGGTATTTTGCCAAAATCAGGAAGTCTTCTTCAGAGTTTCCTTAGCGTACGTTTTTCTCCGAATTCTGCGGGGTCCCCTGCCAGACCTCGGTGACGAAGGGCAGGCACAGCGCGACGGCCGCTCGCACGAGGTCCAGCGCCACGAGCAGCGAGCGCCGCGGGAGCCGGTCGGCGAAGGCCTGCGCGACCGGCGCGACCCCCGCGTAGGCCAGCATCTTGATGGCCAGCGCCGTCCCGAGCACCGCGCCTGCATCCGCGCCGGCCAGCTCGTAGGCCAGCAGGCCGAGCGCCACCGTCATCAGGCCGGTGCCGACGAGCGCGATCACCTGGGCGGTGAACAGGTGGCGGTAGGTGCGGTTATTCAGGACGGAGAGCATCGGACGGCCTCAGAGCAGTTTGGTCAGCGCCTTCATTTCGGTCAGAACGGAGTCCTCGTCATGGGACAGGCAGTGGTCGATGTGGTCGTGGATCAGGACGCGCTTGGCCGCCGTCACCGCGCTTTCCACCGCCGCGAGCTGGCGGGCGATGTCGAGGCAGGTTTCTCCCCCTTCGATCATCCCGATGACGTGCCGCAGATGCCCCTCGGCGCGCTTGAGCCGCTTCACCAGGTCGGGATGGGTGGTGTGCTTATGCATGTCTTCCATGCTGAAATCATATCCCCCCAGGGGGGATACTGCCACTGGATGTTAGATCAACGGCTGCTTGCCAGGCGGGGGGAATGGTCGCCGAGCCAGGCTAAGGCAATTGCCCGGAGCGGCATCCCGGCCGTGGTGAGACGCGAACACAAATGTGTACAACAATTCACATGAGAACATGTTCATGTGTTATATTTTGAGCCACAGTCAAAGACCCAGTTTCCCGAGGCCCCATGTCCCAATCCCACGCACATGACCATGGTCACGATCACGACCATGATCATGACCACACCCCGACCGTGACCAGCGCCAACGAGCGCAAGGTCCTGCTGTCCTTTTTCCTGATCTTCGGCTTCATGGTCGTGGAGGCCGTCGGAGGCGTGCTGTCGGGCTCGCTGGCCTTGCTGGCCGACGCGGGCCACATGCTGACCGACGCCGCGGCGCTCGCACTGGCCTACGCAGCATTCCGGTTCGGCCGCCGCGCGGCCGACAGCAAGCGCACCTTCGGCTACCTGCGCTTCGAGGTCATCGCCGGTTTCCTGAACGCCGTGACCCTGTTCGCGATCGTCGCTTGGATCGCCTACGAGGCGTGGGAGCGGCTGCAGGCGCCGCCCGTGATCCTGGCCGGCCCGATGATGATCGTCGCCGTGCTCGGCCTGCTGGTGAACGTGCTCGTGCTGTGGATCATGACCCGCGGAGAGACCGATCACGTCAACGTGAAGGGGGCCATCCTGCACGTGATGGGCGACCTGCTCGGCTCGGTCGGCGCCATCGTCGCTGCGATCGTCATCTACCTCACGGGCTGGACGCCGATCGATCCCATCCTGTCGGTCCTGGTCGCGGCGCTGATCCTGCGCAGCGCATGGAAGCTGCTCGCCAAGTCGATCCACATCCTGCTGGAAGGCGCGCCGGAGGATGCTTCGCCGGAGAAGGTGGAGCAAGGCCTGATGGGCGCCGTGCCGGGCCTGGCGGCCGTCAGCCACGTTCACGTGTGGCAGCTCACCTCCGGGCGCACGATGGCCACGCTGCACGTTCGCCCCAACGTGGACGAGGAAGCACGCGCCGTGGTCAAGCGCGTCGAAGCGGTGCTTCGAGAGCAATTCAGCATCGAACACGCCACGGTCGGGATCGACTGGAACTCGGGCACCGACGAGAACGTCTGCAGCTTGCAGCCCACGTCGGAGCGTCAGGACCACAGCGGCCACGATCACAGCGGTCATGACCACAGCGGGCACGACCACAGCGGCCATGATCATGGCAATCACAAGCATGGCGGCGGGCACAGCCACGGCCATGACCACGACCATTCCGCTCCTGGTCACAGGCATTGAGGCCGCGCGAGCCGGCTCGCACTCCACTTGAGGATTTGCATCCATGACGTCCCGCAAAACCACCAGCGCCGACACCGCGCAATGCTCGACCACCAGCCACGACGCGGCGACCGATGCCCTCGCAATGTCGCAAAGTGACGTCGCTGTTCTGGCCGAGACCTTCCGCCTGCTGGGCGACCAATCGCGATTGAAGATCCTGCTGCAGTGCATGCATGGCTCGGTCGCCGTGGGGGACATCGCCGAAGCGCTCGACCTGTCGCAGTCTCTGGTCAGCCATCACCTGCGGCTGCTGCGCGGTGCGCGCCTCGTGCGCGGCGAACGCCAAGCCAAGCACATCTTCTACAGCATCGCGGACCAGCACGTCAGCCAGGTGCTGCAGGACATGGCGGTCCACATTTCCGAGGACAAAGCCGACGACTGACCAGGCCCAAGCACCCAGGCGAATGGCAGGTTGCGAGGCGCCGGTACCCACGCCGCCGGTTAGCCTCAAGGACGTCCTCGATGCGGCCTGGGCGCAACACCCTGAATCGCGGGCCCTGCCTGGGCGCCGGGATGCCGCGCAGGCACAGCAATGGGCGGCGGCAGCTTGGACGCCTGAGCCTCCCGCGCTCGCAATCACCCACAAGACCGACCGGTTCAACCGCACAACGGCACTCGTGAGCTGGATGTCGGAGTGGCCACAGCGACGACGCGGGGTTTTCCCACCACCTTGTCCATGCAGCCTGCCCGCTAGGGCAACCCAAAGGGCTTGACCTTGCCTTCGTTGTAACGCCTAGCCTCCACACAAATTTCTGCAGAGCGCTTCGGAAGGGCCGGAGTCCTGCATCCAAGAAAGGGGCACTTCGGGGTTCTAGGGATTTTCCGTCCAAATGCGACATTCAGACTGCTAAGTGATTGATTTATTGTGACTGGCTATGTGAAGCGCCAAAAAAGTAATACCCCTCTGGAGGCCGCGGACGGCGTGGCCTCCAGAGCACTTTGTCGTTTTTGGACGGAAAATCCCTAGAACCCCATACCGCCCGCATAACACTGCCATTCAAAAATCCCTGTAAAAACCGGATTTTTATCCATCAAAGCAACGATCGCCATCACATAAACCACAACAAACACCAAAGACAGTGCGCCAGTTTGACCGCCATCAATTTACTGACGATTGCATCATTCATACTGCGAGCGATTAAATATTTATTCAGATGGAGCTAAATCATGACTGACAAATCACGCTCGGTAACGATAGGCAGTTACCTGGCACTGGCGTTCGCCATCGTCTTCTTTTCGGGACTGTTGCAGTCCAACCAGTGGTACGGAGTGTTCGACTTCACCACACTGAACGGTTCGTTCGGCACCATGGTACAGAGCGTCAGCGAGAACGGCGACGGCCTCAAGACTGCCATGACCGACATGCGCGGCAAGGGGGGCAACGGCGCCCGCGACGGCTTCCTGTTTGCCCTGACCCTGATCCCCACCGTGATGTTCGCCCTCGGCATGATCAATGTGCTGGAACACTACGGCGCCCTGGATGCCGCCCGCAAGCTGCTGACCCCGCTGCTGCGCCCGCTGATGGGGATCCCTGGCAACACGGGCCTGGCGCTGATCGCCTCCCTGCAGAGTACCGATGCCGGCGCCGCCATGACCCGCCAGCTCAAGGATGAAGGGCTCATCACCAAGCGCGAGACCGACGTCTTCACCATGTTCCAGTTCTCCGCCGGTGCCACCATAGTCAACTTTTTCTCCTCCGGCGCCGTGCTGTTCACCCTGACCCTGGCCGATGGCAGCCCGGCGGTCAGCTCCTCCATCGGTCTCGCCGTGGTGGTGATGTTTGCCTTCAAATTTGTCGGAGCCAACCTGTTTCGGGTCTACCTCAACCTGACCGAAGGCAAAAACAGCGACAACACCCAGCACGCCACGACCCCCAGCACTCAGGAGCAAGCCAAATGAGCCAGGCCAACGTCAAGAAACCCATCGTCACCGATATCTTCGTCGAAGGGGCCAAGAAGGGATGGGTCATTGCCACCACCTCCACCGTCCCCAACGTGCTGATGGCCTTCGTCATCATCAAGGCGCTGCAGATCACCGGCGCCCTGGACGCCATGGGGGCCATCTTCTCCCCCATCATGGCGGTGTTCGGTCTGCCCGGTGAGGCAGCTGCAGTGCTGATCGGCGCCTGGATGTCCATGGGCGGCGCGGTCGGCGTGGTCATTACCCTGTTCGATCAGGGGATCCTCAACGGTACCCACATCGCCATCCTGGCCCCCGCCATCTACCTGATGGGCTCCCAGGTGCAGTACATGGGCCGCATCCTCGGCTGCATCGGCACCGAAGGGCGCTACATCCCCATCATGGTCGCCATCTCAGTGCTCAACGCCTTCGGCGCCATGTTGGTGATGAACATCCTTCTCTGACCCTTTTCGTACAACCACACAAGTGGAGCAACCGATGACTTTTTCTCTGGATGAATACCTGGCCGAGCTGGCCCCTCTCATCAACCTGGATTGCGGCTCATTGCACCAACCTGGCATAACCGCAGTGGCTGATCTGATGGCCGCCAAATACGAGGCCATGGGTGGCTGGCACATCAAGCGGGTCGACTGCGGGGTAGCCGGGGTGGGACTGGAAATTCGCAACCAGCCTGATGCCGAGCAGATCGATGTGATGTTGATTGGCCATATGGACACCGTCTTCCCCCTCGGCACCGCCGCCGCCCGCCCGCTGAGCGTCGATGGCGAGCGGGCCTACGGTCCCGGCGTCTCCGACATGAAATCCGGCCTGCTCAACATCGTCCATGCCCTGCGCGCCCTGCCCCGCGAAGTGCGCGACAGCCTGAGCATCTGCGTCTGCATGAACCCGGACGAAGAGATTGGCTCCCTGCACTCCAGCGACTGGCTGGCCTCGGTGGCCAAACAGGCCCGTCAGGTGCTAGTGGCCGAAGCAGCCCGTGCCGACGGATCCTTGGTCAAAGCGCGCAAGGGGATGGCTCGCTATCGCCTCGATTTCACCGGCAAGGCGGCCCACGCGGGCAACGAGCCGCAGAAGGGGCGCAGCGCCATCACCGAGCTGGGTCACTGGATCCTGGCCATCAATGCCCTCACCAACTTCGAGAGCGGCACCACCCTCAACATCGGCATCGTCGAGGGGGGCAATGGCGCCAACATAGTGCCGGCCCATGCCAGCGCAGTCGTGGACGTGCGCTTCTGGGACAATCAGGAGTACAGCCAGGTCAACGACCGGCTGCTGACCCTGGCCGAGCGCCCTCATCTGGAAGGGGTCACCATCAAGCTGACTCGCGAGGCCCACAAGCCGGCCATGGTGCCGTCAGAAGGCACCAAGGCCCTGATGGCCATCGTGGAAGAGTGTGGTCAAGAGCTGGGTCTGCCCATCCGCTGGCAAGAGGTCGGTGGCGGCTCGGATGCCAACCTGACCGCCGCCCTCGGCATTCCGACCCTGGACGGTCTGGGCCCTATCGGCGCCGGTTTCCACAGTGACGAGGAGTATCTGGATCTGGCGAGCATTGCCCCGCGCATCGAGCTGCTGGTGAAGGTGCTGACCCGCCTGGCCGCGTGATATCCCCATCCATGGCCAAGGCCA
The DNA here is from genome assembly GCF_027707725.1 of Aeromonas sp. QDB25. NCBI lineage: Bacteria > Pseudomonadati > Pseudomonadota > Gammaproteobacteria > Aeromonadales > Aeromonadaceae > Aeromonas > Aeromonas sp. QDB25. The sequence continues at coordinate 7,793 of NZ_JAPCIZ010000088.1, forward strand.
GCCGGTTTGCACCGGCTGGCCTTTTTTATATCCGGCGACGCCGTCACTCCAGCGGCGGCAGAAACTTCGCCATCACCTTGCCGGTATGCCCCTCCTCCTCAAAGGCCACCAGCGTCTTATCCAGCTGAGTAATGAGCTCCTGAGCCCGCGGCGATACCTTGCTCACCATCAGGTAGAATCCCTTGCGATTGGGTAGGCGCAGATGGGTCAAACCGGGTTCACTCTGGTAGATGCCAAGGCTGAGGCCGCTTAGCAACGGCTCGACCGAGTTTGGCAGAAAATCGCAGCGCCCCCGCGCCAGCAGGTCGAGAGCCTGCTGCAGCCGCTTGACCCGCCGCAGCTTCTTGTTGATGCCATAGGGGGCATAGTTGTAGCCAAGCAGTCCGCACATCCGGCCGCGGCTGGCCACCTCCAGATCCGGCGCCTCGGGGAAGCGGCGCTTGAGGTAGAAGAGACCGAGGCGGGTGTGATAGAGGGGAACACTGTAGTAAACATGGGCCGCCAGCTCCGGCTTGTAGCTGGCATCCCAGGTCAGCTCGCACAGGCCGTTTTGGCCATAGTCGACCAGCTCCTGCTTGACCCTGGCCCATGGCAGGTAGCGGATCTGGGGAGACAAACCATTCTGGCGCAGGGCATCGAGCACCAGGGTCGCCGCCGCCCCGGTCAGCCGTTCGGGTTCCGGCACGCCGTTGTGGCGCACCCAATAAGTGTAGGGAGGCCATTCACTGCCATTGCCGAGGCAGATCCGCACCGGCGCGTCACTCTCCTGTGCCGAGGCGACCGGCATCAACATGGCAAGGATCATGCCCGACAACAGCCAGAATCCCTTCATCCCTCTTCCTCCATGTGCCAATCTCCTGAGTGCAGAGCGTCTTGCCCTCTGTGCTACCCTCACAGCCCGTGCTCCGGGCGCCATAGCGCCAACAGGAGGGGCGGAATATCGCCATAGGCCAGGGTCGGCGTCTGGTGCCACTGCGCCAGCTTTTGCAGCGCCTTCCCCAGCTCCCCTGCCAGGGTGCGGGTCACCCTGACCCCAGCCTCCAGATAGAGGTTCTTTATCTCGAAGATCCCCTGCTGGCGATGGGCCTTGGCATCCATCCGGCCCACCAGTTTGCCGCAATGCAGCAGCGGCAGCACGAAGTAGCCGTACTGGCGCTTGTGCGCCGGGGTATAGCACTCGATGCGGTAGTCGAACTCGAATAGCTCGCGGGCCCGCCTGCGATCCCACACCAGAGGATCAAAGGGCGACAAGGCCGTGGTATGGGTCGCCCTGAGGGTGCCCCCCTGCGCCTTGACCAGCTCGTCAGCCAGCGAGGCGTGGACGAAGGCGCCGTGCTGCCATCCCTCCACCCGCACCGGAAACAGCTCTCCTTCGTCGGCCAGTTGATGGAGCAGGGCATCGTATTTGCCGCGTCGCAGCCGGTAATAGTCGGCCACCCAGCCGGCCTTGACCAGCCCCAGCGCCCGGCAGCTGGCACGCACCATCTCTCGCTGCGCCGTCTCCGGGCTCGGCAGATCCCGCTCGTCGCACCAGCCGGGCATGACCCGCTCTGCCAAATCATAGACCCGCTGGAAGTTGCGCCGCTCGCGCACCATCAGGCGCCCCGCGGTGAAGAGCACCTCGAGATGACGCTTCTCCGGCTTCCAGTCCCACCAGCCGTTGCCCTTCTCTCCCTGGCGGGCAAAGTCGGCTGCTCGCACCGGCCCCTGCTGGCGGATCTGCTCGAGTAGCCGGTCAATGTCCTGCTGATGGGTGGCGAGCCAGTGGGCCGAAAACTTCCAGCCCATGGCGGCAGGATCCAGCATGCGATGGCGCAGCAGCCGGTAATCCTCCCGGGGCACGAAGCAGGCCTCGTGGGCCCAGTATTCGAAGAGGTCGCCCTCGGCCAGCAGCCGCTCCAGCCAGACGGGATCGTAGTGGCCGAGGCGGCTGAACAGCACCAGGTAGGGGTTCTAGGGATTTTCCGTCCAAATGCGACATTCAGACTGCTAAGTGATTGATTTATTGTGACTGGCTATGTGAAGCGCCAAAAAAGTAATACCCCTCTGGAGGCCGCGGACGGCGTGGCCTCCAGAGCACTTTGTCGTTTTTGGACGGAAAATCCCTAGAACCCCGCATAGGTAGATCAGTCATACCCTCGCTACCGTGGGGCTGGCAGTTGGCATTGGCCAAAAGTCGGTCGTGCTCACCGTAACGGACGGTCAGGGTGAAGGCCTGCGTGTAATTGGCAACTCGGCACCGAGGTCTACGGGTGAGCGTCGCCACGGTGAAGAAGATAAAAAGAATAGGTTGAGATCCTGATAGAGCTGCCTATCGAGATGGCCTTTGCCCTCTATCGCCGCCCTGGGACAGCGGATGAGCTGAACCCCGCCTAATCATATTGCGATATTGATGCTTCATATTTTCGATATGATGGTCTTCTGGGAGCCAGACCGCTGTATCTGGTCGATGTCCACGGAGGAAATAATGGTAAATCTGGGGCAACGCTCACCGTGGCCCCATCATATCCACAATTCGATTCATCATATTGCTGTTTTGATTTGCTCTTTCGCGCATCGCACTGCACCGGTGACCTGCCTATCGTGTCGGGGCCCTTGTACTCAAGGGACAACAAGGCAGGCGATCACTGGCCGAACTGCGCCTCGCAGGGTTCGCCGTCGTGATTACCATCTAGCTTGGTGTTCGGGCAGTTGTCGAGGAAGAACTGCGCCTCCTCCAAACTTTGCATCTGGCTGCAAAATTGCCGCCCATCGCAACGGAATCGGCTGGTTGCGACATCTACCCTGACTTCCTGCTGCTCATCCCCGCCGCTTGAGTTGGCCTGGCTCACCTGCGCGATGGGGTGCGACCCATGGCCGGACAGAAATGGCTTGGCTGCCAAGTAGCCGCCCGCCAGCAACGCCACACTCATCAGCAACGAGGTAAACCTCGGGCGTGATGAACGCGGCTTAGGACGACGCTGAGCCTGGGGCGTGCTCGGCGCTCGATGTGGATGGAGGACTCTGGGCGGCACACTGCTACCGGCCCGGCGCACCGACTCGGCTCTGGGGCGGCCATCGCGCCCGGCCCCAATCTCAAAGCTCAAGCTCTCATTGAGCCGCGGCGGCACACCATCTCGGGGGAAGGCCGAGATATGGACGAAATACTCCTTCTGATCCATGTCGCATCGCACGAACCCAAAGCCCTTGTCGCCGTTCCAGCGCACCAATGTTCCCTTAACCGCCATGTCTGCAATCCTTCTTATCGGCACCCATTGTGGTGCCTCTGTGTTGTTGGCTTCGGCCTGCTGTCGTCCGCATTGTCATTGTCCTTGCGGTACATCCACGCCGTTCTACTAGCTCCGGTTGGCACGACGCTTGGCCATCGCGCCTTCCTCAGCAAAGATGCTTCGGCAATATCTCATCACCATCACTTCACTTTTCCAACGACCGGACATCATGATCTTCAAGGCATTTTCACCGGATGCAGCGAGGTCTTGCGCGGCCCCAACTCGGCATGAGTGAGCAGTAAATGGCGGGATACCCAACTCCTCCACTGCTAGCACGGTCGAGGCACGGGTGAAGATCCGTAGAACAGTGGAGTAGCCCAGGTGCCTCACCCTTTTGACTGAACAGCCTTCTGGGTTGATGCCAGCAAACAGCGGATCATCGAGCTTGGTATCGAACACCCGCCCCGCCAGGCTGAAATACTCGCGGATCAACCGCATGGCTTGCCGGGAAAGGATGGTTACGTCAGGATCGCCCGATACATTGGTTTTGCTTAGCGGGATGGTGAGCACCGCGCTGCCATCGGGCTTCATCGTCAGGTGGTTGAGCTTGACCCGAGCCACCTCCGCCGCCCGCAGAAGGGTCTCGTAAGCCAGGGTCAGCAAGGCCAGATCCCGCCGGTCGGCCAGAACCGGGCTGTTTCCCCACATCCTGTCGAGTTCGTCCAGATGGTATTCGCGCAGCGGGGTAGCCTGCTTAATGGTTTCGCCATTTAACACCTTGTCGCGGGTATAATCACCCAGCATGTTCCGTATCGTGCGGTCAGCGGTCGGATCGGGGCATCCGCACTCCTGGTGAATGCGGGAGATGGCCCAGCGGTCCATGCCGAGTGTGTTCCTGTGTTTGTCCAGGGCTCGCTGTGAGAGATAACGCTTTACCGTCTCCAGTTCCGCTGGGAGTGAGGTCAGCTCCTTTTCACGACACCACGCCTCGAACTGGAACCACATGCAGCGGAGTTGCCGGGCGGTGCGGGTGGCGCGGTTTTCCAGATGGCTGATAAACTCGCGCATGAAGCGACTTATCGTGATCTGGACGTTGGGATCCTGCTCCAGCCGGACCCCACGCAACCACCCTTGGCGCATCAGGGTACTCAGATCGTCGGGCCGCATCTGGTCCCAAGCCAGTTGCAGCGGGCCCCCCGAGCTGTTATCAGTCAGAACCAACTCGTTCATACCGACTCCTGCTGGGCGTAGTAGAGCGAGCGAAAATACTGCTGCTGGCTGGGGGTGCAGGCGCGAAAGCTGGCGAACCGGCCACCCTTGACCACCAACTCATCAAATCTGCCGTCGCTATCGCGGTAATAGACCCGGCGCAAACCGATCCCACCGTTCAGGTGGAGTTGCAACCAGGTGACCACCTCATCGGCCTGATTGGTCACCGAGGCGAACCCGGTCTCATTCCGGTCTATCAGCACGATCATGGTGTCACTGATCTCGTAGGTATCGAACCCGCAGCGTAAACTCATAGATTAGTCCTCATTTAGCCCCCATATTTCATATGACATATAACCTTCATTATACACCATATGAAACGGTCTATAAAAGGGTATCATTCCCAACACCCTTAGCGTATCAATCTTTAGATTACTGGTCGTACCACCAAGACACTGATGGCGTCTTGAGAAGTAAGAACCAGCAAAGGCCGCACAATGTCAGATGGCATACATTGGCTGCTCTGGTTTGAACCCAAAAAGGGGCGCTAAAAAAGCGACCAGGCTGGGCTGTCGTCAAGTTCGATCCGCACCACCAGTTCAAGTGGCCCGTGGTAAGTGTGGCCATCGTCATCGTCCAGCACTTTACAGATCCCGGCGTCTTCATCGACAGAGATCACCACACCTTCTCCGTAGTCAACCCGGTCTATCGGGTACCAAACCCGCTGGCCAATCCAATCCTCTTTCATGTGCTTCTCCTCATCATCCTGACACAATCCATCAAACTGCAAATCTGAACAATCATATCGCCAATTTGATTGGCTCAACTTGGCGGCCATTCTTCTATTTAATACCGGCACCTTTATCCATGGTCAGAACTCATCTTTCGACATTCGTGCCGTTGGCGCATTTCCGTTAATTACGCCATATAGGGTAACGGTATAACCTTGGCCAATGACCTGCCCCGCATCCGTCATGCGTTCCTCTAAACGATGTGGCGCAAATTTATTCATTTCGCCGGTAATAAGGTCTTGGAAGCGGATCTCATACTCGCCTGGTGTAAGCTGTTTAGCAGTGAATGAGCCTAATGGGGGGAACCGCAGAATTCGGAAAAAATCGTACGCTAAGCTAACGGTGTTCTCGTGACAGCTCTTTGACTAGGCCTTTCTAAGGCCATTCTGATAGCCCTGACTTCCTGAAAAGCCATGGCTAAAATTTGTGCGGCTAAAAGGGATAACCGATGGTAAAGTAAGTTATCCCTGTCGAGATACTGAAAAGCGTTATCCTCGTTTTTCCCAAAACTGTTTTGCCAGTTCGCTCAGAGCGCTAGTTAACTGAGCGACAGATTTCGCACTTTGCAAATTATTCTGCCCGGTCTGTACATTGGTATCAGCAGCATCGCGTATATTGATAATACTGCGGTTTATGTCTTCACTTACTGCTCCCTGCTGCTCGACCGCAGTCGCTATTTGCGCGTTCATGTCGGTAATTTCGTTAACGCGTTGGCCAATTCCATCAAGAGCTGTAGCTGCTTCCTCTGCGTGAGCTACACTCGTGTGCGCTTGCCGACCACTTTGCTCCATGACTGTAACAGCGGATTGCGCTCGCTCTTGTAGAGCGCTGATCATGCTTTGAATATCCGTTGTCGATTGCTGGGTGCGAGCAGCAAGACTGCGAACCTCATCGGCGACAACAGCAAAACCACGCCCCTGCTCACCAGCACGCGCGGCCTCAATTGCTGCGTTGAGTGCCAACAAATTCGTTTGATCGGCGATCCCTCGTATAACGTCAAGAATTTTTGATATCTCGTTACTTTGACCTTCAAGCTCATGAATAACCTGAGCGGCTTGCCTAATTTCACCTTCAAGGGCAGTGATTGACTGGCTTGTGTGGGCTACCAGACGCTG
>NZ_JAPCIZ010000089.1:0-13262 GCF_027707725.1 Aeromonas sp. QDB25
TAAATAGGCTGATTCAAGGCATTTACGGGAGAAAAAATCGGCTCAAACATGAAGAAATGAAATGACTGAGTCAGCCGAGAAGAATTTCCCCGCTTATTCGCACCTTCCCTATCAGAGCAGCATTCAATTATTGAAGCCGCTCTATATCGATACCGCCGGTTTTGCCTTTGCCCTCAATCCCAAGGAGCGGCGACTCAAGAGGATCATGGATATCGCGCTGGGGGAGATCCTCGAGGGCAAGCGGGCGGAAGTGGCCAAGCGCTGGAATGGGGGGGCCTCTCCATCGGTGCCAGCAGAATCGACCTGAGCCGCGAGCAATGGGAATGGCTGAGCAAACGGGAGAAGATCCGGATTGCGGTGAACAGCGGCATCCCGCCCCTCAGTTTCTATGACGTCACCGGTACCATGCACGGCGTAGTCGCCGATCTGCTGCAGGTCATGCGAGCCAAGCTGGGGGTGGAGCTCGAGGTGGTGCCAGTGAAGACACCGGAGCAGATGACCCAGTTGCTGGATAGTGGCCAGGTGGATGCGGGGGTGTTGAGCCCCTCTGCCGAGCGCAGGAACCGCTATCTGTTCAGCCGGGCCTTTGTCCTCGATCCCCTCTCCTATGTGGTGGGGCTGCGCCACCGGGAGGTCCCCCCTGCAGCGCTGCCCAAGACTGGCACCGTGGCCATGGTCAGAGGCTTTATCTCGACCCAGGCCATCGAGGCGGAATACGGCAAGCTGACGTCGCGGCAGTTCGATACGATTGAAGACGCCATGCGTTGTGTGGCGACGGAAGTGTGCGATGTGACCATACTGCCGCTGCGGGTGGCCAAGTACTACGTCAACAGCAAATTCCCCGATAGCCTGCTCATCACGGGAGAGCTGTTCGATTCCATCTCCATCGGTGCCGCGTTTGCGGTCACCCCCGCGCATCCCGTACTGCGGGACATTCTGGACAAGGTGATTGCCATCATTCCGCCGGATGAGCTGGAAGGGCTCTCCAACCGCTGGCGGGTCAATGTCAAACAGGAGGTGTCTCCTGGCAGGAGTTGATTCAGGAGTTCGGGGTCTTTATCGCCTTGATCCTGCTGTTGACCCTCTGGGTTGGCCTGTGGGGCCTGTCCCTGCGCAAGCAGATCCGCGAGCGGCGGTTGGTGGAGGGGGCGCTGAGCACCCAGCTCAAGTTCATCGCCGATCTGGTGGACGGGACACCTCACCCCATCTATGCGCGGGATCTGAACGGGATCCTGGTGCTGTGCAACAGCAGCTATGCCAGCTTCCTTGGCGAGCCCAAGGTCGGTCTGCTCGGCACGGGCCTGGACGACGCACGCACGCGCTGGCCTTTTCTTGCTCCCCTGCACGGGGATCTGATGCTTTCCTGTGACAGCCGCCGCGCCCAGGAGGGGGATCACCGTCTGGTCCTGCCGACGGGCGGGGTCGACGTCTATCACTGGGTTCAGCCTTACTACGATCTGGACGGCAATGTGCAGGGGGGGGGTGGGGGGCTGGATCGACGTCAGCAAACGGGTACGCCTGCTCGATGAGCTGGCGGTGGCCAGCCAGGAGGCCCAGGAGGCAAACCGTGCCAAGAGCACCTTCCTCGCGACCATGAGCCACGAGATCCGTACCCCCATGAATGCCATCATCGGCTTGCTGGAACTGGCGCTCAAGCGGGGTCGGCTGCATGAGGAGGATCAGGCCTCCCTCGCCATTGTCCATGGCTCTGCCAGCGATCTGCTGAGCTTCATCGGCGACATCCTGGATATTTCCAAGATCGAGTCTGGCCGGTTTGAACTGGCCCCCGAGCCCCATGACATCGTGACCCTGACAGCGTCGGTCATCACCGTATTCACTGCGCTGGCGAGGCAGAAAAACCTGCGGCTGGAGCTCGTCACGGGCGATCCGTCCTGGGTGCAGATCGATGGTCTTTGTTACAAGCAGGTCGTCTCCAACCTGATCAGCAACGCCATCAAGTACACCGATTGCGGATCGGTCACGGTGACGCTGGCTTCCCGGGTCAGCGATGGCTGGTGTACCGTGCAGCTCACCATTCTGGATACCGGTATCGGCATCGATCAGGCCGAGCAGGCCAGGCTGTTCGAGCCCTTCAGCCAGGCCAGCCAACCCGAGAAAATCCAGCAGTCGGGTACAGGCCTGGGTCTGATGATCTCCCGCTCCCTGTGCGAGACGATGGGCGGCTCCTTGAAACTGGAAAGTACGCCCGGGCAGGGAACCAGGGTCAGTGTCGAGATGAAGCTGCCGGTGGCCGATGCCGTGGCGATGCCCGCTGCGCCTGCACAGGAGCCGGTGGTTGAGCCGGGGCGGCGACTGGAGATCATGGTCGTGGATGATCATCCAGCCAACCGGTTGCTGGTCAGCCAGCAGCTGGCCTATCTGGGTCATGACGCCACGGCCGTCGAGTCGGGAGAAGAGGCGCTGCGGCGGCTGATCGAAGCCAGGTTTGATGTTGTCATGACCGACTTCAACATGCCCGGTATGAACGGATTCGAGCTGGCTCGTCAGTGCCGGGAGCTGGAGCGGCTGCACGGCTGGCGACGCACCGTGATCCTCGGGCTGACGGCCGATGCGCGGCAGGAGCAGATCAATGAAGGGCAGGCGGCAGGGATGGATGACTGTCTGTTCAAGCCCGTCGGACTGGAGGCGCTCGATCACTGCCTGCGTCGGCACATGCAGCGGGAAGAGCAGAGTGACATGGTCGTCTGCATGGAGGAGATCCGGCGGTATCTGGGGCCGCTGACCGCACATCAGTCGACCCTGATGGTGCCTCTGCTGGCCGAGTTTGTGCGGGCCAGTGACGACGATATCGCGAGATTGCAACGGGCCGCGGAGGAGGGGCATGTCGGCCAGTTCATCGACCGTATACATCGCCTGAAAGGGGGCGCCAGGATCATGGGCACTCTGAAACTGGTGGCGACCTGCAGCGAAATAGAATCCTGGGAGCTCGATCAGGCGAGGCTGCCCGAGGCGTTGGCCCGTTTGCAGCAAGAGTACGAGGTCGTTCGGCTGGCGGCGACCCAACTGCAGGTGATGGAAGGGGAGGAATGAAGGCATGGGAACATGCCTTCGGCTCCTGTGGTCAGCCCAGCCAGTACACCATCAACTCATAGGCGGCGTCGCCCACCTGGTCCGGTCTGGCTGACGGGGCTTGATAGCTGAGGTAATAGCGGGTCGCCTGTGCCAAGGGGAGGGCGCGGTTTGCTTCGAGGGGTTGTCCGTTGAGCGCCAGCGTGATCCGGAGATCATCCTGCTGTGGCAGGGAGCCGTAGAGTGCGCGGGCTTGCAAACGATAGGTGGTGTTGAAATCCGGGTGGCTCAGGTCTGCTGCCAGGATCTGGACGGGAGCCTGTGCCGGATCCGAATTGATGGCCTGGAGGCCTGGGTGGGTAAGCGCTACTTCCATGTTGGTCTCTTTGCTGGCGGTGGCCTGCCAGTTCAGCTGGCTCACCTGCGTATTGGCGTGAACGGCGGCACTGCTGCAACCGATCATCACTGCCAGCACCATGCTTTTTTGAAACATAGTTATCTCCTTTGTCGGACTGGGCCCTCCTTGGCGAGGGCCTCCACTTATCGGCGCTTTCCCCGAAAGCTGAACCGCTCTCCCCGGATTCGCCCATGAGTCGGCGGCAGATAAGGGGTATGATCCGCCCCCTGGCGCCATGCCATTGACGGAGGAGAGCCATGCTCGAAAATCAGATGATGTTGTTGGCGGTGTTTGAGCGGGCGGCGCTGATGCTGATGACGCTCTTTCTTCTCACCCGCACCCGGCCGTTCCAGCGACTGTTCCAGAAGCGTGACCACACCCCGGCCGAGCTGGTGCTGGTGGCGGCCATCTTCTGTCTGTTCGCGGTGTTCAGCACCTACACCGGCATTCCGGTGGAGGGGGCCCTCATCAACGTGCGGATCATCGCCATCATCTCGGGCGGCATCCTGTTCGGCCCCTGGGTCGGCATTCCGGCCGGGGTCATCTCGGGGCTGCACCGCTATCTCATCGACATGGATGGCCACACCTCCATTCCCTGTCTCATCGCCAGCATCATCGCCGGCCTGCTCGCCACCTGGCTGCACCTGCGCTGTCGCAAGTCGCGGCTCTGGCTCTATGGCATCCTGGCGGGGATGGCCTGCGAGGGGCTGACCATGCTGCTTATCTGGCAACTGACCGAGCCCCATGCGGTAGGTGTGGAGATAGTCAGTCATATTGCCTACCCGATGATCGCCGGTGCGCTCTGTATCGGGCTCATCATCAAGCTGGTGCAGGACCTGGACGACGAGAAGGAGCTGATTGCCGCCAAGCAGGCCAAGCTGGCGCTCGACATCGCCAACAAGACGTTGCCGTTTTTCCAGAACATCGATCGCCACTCCCTGAGCCAGGTGTGCGGCATCATTCGCAGCGAGATCAGCGCCGATGCGGTGGCCATCACCGATACCCGCGACGTGCTGGCCTATGTGGGGGTGGGCAAGGATTACTACGAGCTGGACGAGCACCACGCCATCAGCGACATGACCCACAGAGCGGTGCTGCTGGACCAGATCATCATCAACAACGATCTGCGCCAGTATCACCTCTCCGATTTTCACTCGGTCATCATTATTCCGCTGCGGGAAAACGGCGCCGTCAGCGGCACCCTCAAGATCTACTACCGCCGCACCAACAGCATCACCAGTTCGCTGCGGGAGATGGCGGTGGGTCTCTCCCAGCTCATCTCCACCCAGATGGAGGTGTCGCGCATCGAGCAGCTCAAGGAGATGACCCGCAAGGCGGAGTTCACCGCGCTGCAGAGCAAGATCAACCCCCACTTCCTGTTCAACGCCCTCAATGCCATCTCGTCGCTGATCCGCATCCGTCCCCAGCAGGCACGCCAGCTGATCGCGAACCTCGCGGACTACCTGCGCTACAACCTCAACAAGGGGGACACCCTCATCGACATCCAGGAGGAGCTGCAGCAGGTGCGCGACTACGTGGCCATCGAGCAGGCCCGCTTCGGCGACAAGCTGGAGGTGGTGTTCGAGGTGGACGACGTGCATATCCAGGTGCCGAGCCTGCTGTTGCAGCCGTTGGTGGAAAACGCCATCCTGCACGGCATCCAGCCCCGCAGTGCGCCGGGTCGGGTCACCATTGAGGTGAAGCAGCTGGCGGGCGGCATCCGGGTCGCGGTGCGCGACACCGGCTACGGCATCAGCCAGGCGGTGATCGACGGGGTCGCCGCCGGTCGGGTGGAGAGCCGCAGCATCGGTCTGATGAACGTGCATCAGCGGGTCAAGCTGCTCTATGGCGACGGCCTGCACCTCAAGCGGCTGGAGCCGGGGACCGAAGTCTGTTTCTATCTGCCTGATCAGGAGGCAATGCCATGCTGAAAGCCATCATAGTGGAAGACGAATGTTTGACACGGGAGGAGCTGGCCTCTCCTGTGCTCCTTATGGGGGCAATATCATGCTGAAAGCGATCATTGTGGAAGATGAGTATCTGGCCCGCGAGGAGCTGGCCTTTCTCGTGGGGCAGCACAGCAACATCGAGATAGTGGCGAGCTTCGAAGACGGGCTGGAGGCGTTCAAGTATCTGCAGGATCACGAGGTGGACGTGGTGTTTCTGGATATCCAGATCCCCGCCATCGACGGCCTGCTGCTGGCCAAGAACCTGCACAAGTCCAGCCACCCGCCCCACATCGTCTTCGTCACCGCCTACAAGGAGTTTGCGGTGGAGGCGTTCGAGCTGGAGGTATTCGACTACATCCTCAAGCCCTACAACGAGCCGCGCCTCATCAATCTGCTGCAGAAGCTCGAACTGGCGGGCAAGTCCCAGCCCCAGGGTGCGGAGTCCGGGTTGCCACAGAACCGCACCGTCAATCTGGTGAAGGGGGAGCGCATCATCGTCACCCCCTGCGAGCAGATCTACTACGCGGAAGCCGACGAGAAGCTGACCCATGTCTACACCCGTACCGATCGCTACGTGATGACCATGACCCTCAGCGAGTTCGTCAGTCGGTTGCCTGCCGAGGGGTTCTTTCGTTGCCACCGCTCCTACTGCGTCAACATCAACAAGATCCGCGAGATAGTGCCCTGGTTCAACAGCACCTATCTCATCCGGCTCCATGACCTGCCGTTCGAGGTGCCGGTCAGTCGCAGCAACATCAAGGCATTTCGTCAGCTGATGCGGCTCTGATTGTCATTCATTCCCGCCGATCTGCATTTCATGCCGTAATCGGTCGGCGGGAGCGGCGTCTTGCCTATAGTGGCCACAGTTTCCTTAAGGCCATTCCTCGAGACGCATCATGACCATCGATCTGAATCGCACCCGTTACCTCACCCTGTTGGGGACCATCATCACCCAGTTCGCGCTGGGATCCGTGTACACCTGGAGCCTGTTCAACGCCCAGCTCTCCGACAAGCTGGACGAGCCGGTCAGCCAGGTCGCCTTCGCTTTCGGCCTGCTCAGCCTCTCCCTGGCGGTGGCCTCCTCCCTGGCGGGCAAGCTGCAGGAGCGGTTCGGGGTGCGCAACGTCACCCTGGGCGCCGGCGTGCTGCTCGGCATCGGCTTCTTCCTCACCGCTCATGCCAGCAACCTGGCGATGCTCTACCTCTGCGCCGGCATCCTGGTCGGTTTTGCCGACGGTACTGGCTACCTGATGACCCTCTCCAACTGCGTGAAGTGGTTCCCGGAGCGCAAGGGGCTCATCTCCGCCTGCTCCATCGGTGCCTATGGCCTCGGCAGCCTGGGCTTCAAGTACATCAACCTGCTGCTGCTCTCCAGCAACGGCCTTGAGACCACCTTCCAGCTGTGGGGGCTGATCGCCATGTCCATGGTGCTGGTGGGTGGCATGCTGATGAAGGATGCGCCCCAGCAGGCCGCCGCCGTGCAGCAGAGCGAGAATCGCGACTTCACCCTGGCCGAGGCGATGCGCAAGCCCCAATACTGGATGCTGGCGCTGATGTTCCTCACCGCCTGCATGAGCGGTCTCTACGTCATCGGCGTAGCCAAGGACATCGGCGAGAAGATGGTGGGCCTGCCGGCCGTGGTCGCCGCCAACGCCGTCGCCATCATCGCCATGGCCAACCTGGGCGGCCGGCTGGTGCTGGGCATCCTCTCCGACAAGATGTCCCGTATCCGGGTCATCACCATCGCCCAGTTGATTACCCTGGCGGGCATGGCGCTGCTGCTGTTCGTGCCGCTCAATGCCAACCTCTTCTTTGTGGCGGTGGCCTGTGTGGCGTTCAGCTTCGGCGGTACCATCACCGTCTACCCCTCGCTGGTGAGCGACTTCTTCGGCCTCAACAACCTGACCAAGAACTACGGCGTCATCTATCTGGGCTTTGGTCTGGGCAGCATCATCGGCTCCATCGTGGCCTCCCTTTTCGGCGGCTTTATGGCGACCTTCAACCTCATTCTGGTGTTGCTGGTGGTGGCCTTGGTGCTCTCCCTCACCATCCGCCTGCCTGCTCCCGTTGCGGCTGTCGACAGGGCCTGATCCCTCTCGCTTCTCAAATCATAAAAAAAGACCCGGGCCTTGGCCCGGGTCTTTGCATGTCAAGGGGTGGACTCAGCGCGGAGGCAGACCCAGCAGGGCGCGCAGCTGGTGCGCGGTGGCCTCGACGGCGGGCCAGTGACGGCCAGTGACGGTGACGTGGCCCATCTTGCGGCCGGGGCGGGCTTCGCCCTTGCCATAGAGGTGAAGGTGGACCCCGGGCAGGGCCAGGGCGCTAGCCCAGTCCGGCGTGCCGTCTTGCCACAGATCCCCGAGCAGGTTGAGCAGGATGGCGGGCTGAACCTCAGCCTGTGCCGGCAACGGCAGATCGCACAGGGCGCGCACCTGCAACTCGAACTGGCTGCAACCGGCGTTGTCGATGCTGGGGTGACCCGAATTGTGGGGCCGGGGGGCCATCTCGTTGACCAGCAGCTCACCGCCGACCAGGAAGAACTCCACCGTCAGCACACCCACATAGTCGAGGGCGGCGATGATGTGCTCGGCGATGCGCTGGGCCTCGCGCTCCAGGGCGGGCACATTGGCCGGGGAGCGGGTCTGATCCAGGATGCCGCCGCTGTGCCAGTTCTGCACCAGGGGCAGGGCACTGATGGCACCGCTCGGACTGCGGGCCAGGGTGAGGGCAAACTCCCCCTCCAGCGGCAGGCGCTTCTCCAGCACGCAAGGGACACCGCTGGCGGCCAGGGCCGCTGGCAATTCGCCCGCATTGTGGATAGTCCACTGCCCCTTGCCATCGTAGCCCTCGCGGGCGGTCTTGAGGATGGCGGGGAAGAGGTCGCTGGGCAGGGCGGGCAGCGGCTCGCCCGGCAGCAGGGTCAGGTTCGGGGCAACCGGTACGCCAGCGCGGGTCAGGAAGGCTTTCTCTTCCCGGCGATCCTGACAGACACGTACTGCACTCGCGGCCGGGCGCACCGGCTGGTACTGCTCCAGTAGGGCCAGGGAGGCGGCGGGCACGTTTTCGAACTCGCAGGTGATGGCATCGCAGCGGCTGGCCAGATCGCGCAGGGCATCGGCATCGTCATAGGCGGCAACGATCTGCTCGTCGGCGGCTGCACCGGCGATGCTGATGGGGTCCGGGTCCAGCACGATCACCTTGTAGCCGAGACGGTGGGCAGACATCACGAAGTAGCGGCCGAGCTGGCCGCCACCGAGCATACCCAAAGTGGCGGGGGGCAGTATCATGCCGGCTCCTCCAGGGTGAGCGCCAGCACCCGGTCGCGCTCCTTGGCGCGGAAGCCGTCGAGCTGCTGGTGATAACGGGGAGCGTCGCCATCCTGGGCGACAGAGAGCAGGGACACGGCGAACAGACCGGCATTGGCGGCACCCGCCTCGCCGATGGCGAAGGTGGCGACCGGCACGCCCTTGGGCATCTGCACGATGGAGAGCAGGGAATCCATCCCCTTGAGCTGGCGGGTGGGGATGGGCACGCCCAGCACCGGGATCGTGGTCTTGGCGGCCAGCATGCCCGGCAGGTGGGCTGCGCCGCCGGCGCCGGCGATGATGGCGCGCAGACCACGATCGCGCGCACTGGCGGCATATTCAAACAGGAGATCCGGGGTGCGATGGGCGGATACGACGCGCGCTTCATAGGGCACGCCGTGCTCCTTGAGGATGCGGGCGGCGGCCTGCATCACGGGCCAGTCAGAGTCGGAGCCCATTACCAGGCCGATCATAGGGGGGGTCGTCATTACGGCTTCCTCGGATGTCAAACGTTTGCTGCATGTTACCAAAAAGCCGTGGGATCTGGCTCAACATTTCTTGTGTTTGACCCGCTCGAATGACGGTCAACGAGCCTCAAGGTACGAGAGGGGGCGAGGATCTGCGCCACTTGGCACCGACTTTGGGTAAAAACGACATTAGAAATCCAGATGGCTATACATCCAAGGCAGCTCTGCCTATAATCCCCCCGCTTTGGCGCATCATGCTTAAAAGGGAATCCGGTGAGAATCCGGAGCTGGCGCGCAGCGGTAAGGGGGAACGAAGCGACATCAGGGCACTGCCGTCAGGTGGGAAGCCGTCGCCGTAGGCCATCAGCCCCCAAGCCCGAAGACCTGCCAAAGTTCGTATTTCGGGCCGAGAGAAACCGGCCACGAAGTAGATGCTTACGCGAACTTAAGGATCTCTCATGTCCAAGACATTATTGGCGGCTGCCCTGTTGCCAACGGCGGCCTTTGCCCAACAACTGACCATCCCCGTCAATCCCACCATGGTGGTGACCGCTACCCGTGTCGCCCAGCCTGCCTCCAGTGTGCTGGCTCCCGTCAACGTGGTGACCCGTGACGAGATCGATCGCCTGCAAGCCCAGACCGTGACCGACGTGGTCAAGACCCTGCCCGGCGTGGAAGTGGTGAGCAATGGCGGCCGTGGCCAGCTGAGCTCGCTGCGGGTGCGTGGCGGCACCTCTTCCCAGACCCTGGTGCTGGTGGACGGGGTGCGTAGCGCCTCCCTGACCGCCGGGATGACGGAGCTCAACAACCTGCCCCTCAACCAGGTGGAGCGCATCGAATATATCCGCGGCGCGCGTGCCACTATCTATGGTTCGGATGCCATCGGCGGGGTGATCAACATCATCACCCGTCCCGATCCCGCGACCAACAAGCACAAATTCAATGTCGGTGTCGGCTCCCACAAACAGCGTCAGGCTGCCTTCAGCAGCGCCAGCCAGGTGGGTGATGCGGGTCAGATCAAGGTCGCTGGTGGTTTCGATGACGAGACCGGCTACAACGTGCACCCCATCGCCGGGGTGAACGATGGCGACAAGCATGGCCACCGGGGCTACAACGCCATGGTGGATTATCAGCAGGCGCTGGCCAGCAACTGGGATCTGTTCGGTACGACCCGCTGGTTCCGCAACATTGCCCAGTACGACAGATCCTCTGCCGCTTCCGCCTGGGGCCCGGCGTTTCATCAACGCAACGAGACCTGGACCGAGAACCAGAGCTACCAGCTCGGCTCCCGCTATCATGACGAGCGCTACCTGAGCGAGCTGCGCGGCGCCTTCTCCAAACAGGATGCCTACGACTACCCGGATACCAGCGGCCGCGATCAGTCCGCTGATCGACTCTATACCCGTCAATACACCCTGAACTGGGTCAACAGCGTCAAGTTGGACGAGAGCTGGACCCTGGGGGGCGGCGCCGACTGGCAGCGCGACATGCTGGACGATAGTTCCCGCTCCTCTGGCGTCGCCTTCCCGAGTGAGGCCGATGAGCGTGACAACACCGGGCTCTATGCCCTGGCCCAGTTTGACAACCAGGTCTGGCAGGCCGAGCTGAGCGGTCGCAGCGATGACAACGAGCAGTTCGGACGTCACAACACCTGGCAAACCGGCGCTGGCTGGCGCTTCGTTGAGGATTATCGCCTCAGTGCCCGTTACGGCACCGGTTTCCGTGCCCCCTCCTTCAACGATCTCTACTACCCGGGGTCCGGCAATCCGGATCTGAAGCCGGAAGAGTCGAAAAGCCACGAGTTGATGCTGGACGGACAGACCGCTGGTGTGGAGTGGCGCTTGACCGGTTATCGCAACGACTTCGAGCAGATGATCCAGTGGGCACCGGACAGCCAGGGCATGTGGACGCCGCAAAACGTCGGCAAGGCGCGGATTGAAGGGGTTGAGCTGGAAGGGGAGTTCGAGACCGGTTGGCTGAGCCATCGCGTTTCCGCCGAATACAAGGATCCCAAGGACAAGGTCACCGACAAGCAGTTGCAGTTGATCTCCCGCAAGGGGGCCAAGTGGGTGAGCCAGGCGCAGTGGCAGCAGTTCGATGGCTCCCTGAGCTGGATCTACCAGGGTGAGCGTTATGGTGACGCGGCCAATACCACCCAGCTGGGCGGCTACAGCGTGTGGAACCTGGCGGTGGGCTACCAGGTTGCACCGTCCTGGAAGGTCTCCGGCAAGATCAGCAACCTGCTGGACAAGGAGTACCAGACCTCGGTGGGTTACCCGGCTGACGAGCGTGCCTACTATGTGACGGTGGACTACGCACTCTGATCCCCTTGTCTGGATCTGAAAAATCAGGGGCCCTGCCATTGGTAGGGCCTTTTCTATTGGCGCCGGGCGGGAGTATGATCGCGGCCTCGCATTCAAGGGGGAGCTCAGGTGGCCAATATTCTCGTGTTCGACTCCGGTATGGGCGGTCTGACTGTCTATGGGGAGATCCGTCGCGCTCTGCCGGAGCACAACTATTTCTACAGTTTCGACAATGCCCACTTTCCCTATGGCGAGCTGAGTGAGGCGGCCCTCATCGAGGCTTGTACCGGACTGGTCAGCCACATGGTGGCCGAGCACGCCATCGATCTGGTGGTGATCGCCTGCAATACCGCCAGCACCATTGCCCTGCCATCCCTGCGTACCGCACTCAGCATTCCCGTGGTCGGCGTGGTCCCCGCGATCAAGCCTGCCGCCGCCCTGACCCGTAACGGCTACATCGGTCTGCTGGCAACGCCCGGCACCGTCAGCCGTGACTATACCCATGAACTCATCGCCCAGTTCGCCCCGGGCAAGCATGTGCTGCTGAAGGGGGCCACCGAACTGGTTATCGAAGCCGAGCGCAAGCTGGCGGGGTTGCCGGTCAATATGGCCCTGCTCAGAGAGGTGCTCGCAGACTGGATGGAAGGGGAGGAGAGGCCGGATACCCTGGTGCTGGGATGTACCCACTTCCCCTTGCTCAACGAAGAGATCAAACAGCTGATGCCGGAATGCCAACTGGTCGATTCGGGTCTTGCCGTGGCAAGGCGGGTGGCGCATCTGCTGGCGACACTGCCGGTCCAGGCGCCTGGCGAGGGGACGGGACGTGCCTACTGCACGCGACTGGATGCAGGGGCCCAGAAACTGACAGCCCCCTTGCAAGCTTGGGGGCTGTCGTCACTCGAAGAGGTGGTGTACTGAATATCAGGCGTCGACGTCGTTGACGTCCTTCTCATCCCGGTCCCGCTTGTCATTTGCTTCACGCACTTTCAGGGTGCGCTGCTGATACTCCTTGTCATTGAGCGCGGCGA
The DNA here is from genome assembly GCF_027707725.1 of Aeromonas sp. QDB25. NCBI lineage: Bacteria > Pseudomonadati > Pseudomonadota > Gammaproteobacteria > Aeromonadales > Aeromonadaceae > Aeromonas > Aeromonas sp. QDB25. Next base: position 12,480 of record NZ_JAPCIZ010000089.1, read on the forward strand.
TGGCCTTGGCCGCATCGGCGACAGGCATCTCCACAAACCCGAAGCCCCTGCGTTTGCCGGTGGCCTTGTCCTTCATCAGACGAACTGACAGTACCTGACCTTGCTCGGCAAAGAGTTCGCGCACCGCAATCTCGTTGGCGCGATAGGGCAGGTTGCCTACATATAAGGTACAGGTCTCCTGGCTGGTCGCCTGTTCGAGGGCGGTGGCAGGCGCACGGTTAAGGAAGAGCGGTACCACGAAACCGCCAATGGCCAGACCGGCGGCAAAAATGACTTCGACTTTCAGAGAGAACTGCAGGGCCTGGGCAACCAGATAGCCGAGCAGCGCCAATACCAGAGCAAGAACTGCTGCCTGCACATAAACGGGAAACTTGGATAAATTCATCTTTAAAGACCTTTTGTAAATGAAAGCAAAAAAGGTGCAACACTCTATTCACCTTCATGGTAACCAGCTTTACGACCAGACGCTACCATGGACCACTTGAGGCAAATTATCCGCTTCAGTATGGCATTCCTTCAGCCAGGAAGATCCTGATAAATGCCAATAAAAGAGGGCTGAAATCATCAGCTTGTGGATAACATTGTATATATACACTGGGTAAGTTGTTTCTAACTGGATAATTTGAAGTTTCCGTGACTTTCTTCAAAAAATCCCTTGTCATCGTAACCGGTCTCCCTATAATGCGCCCCTACCAGCACGGCGGACTACGCCAACCTGATGAGCCAGCTTTCTTGCGAAGTGGGCGCCGAAAGAAAAGCGAAAACAACCGCTTGACTTTCGAA
>NZ_JAPCIZ010000090.1:0-13057 GCF_027707725.1 Aeromonas sp. QDB25
AATATGATGCACGGCGACAGCAGGGTGATGGTGGTGGTGTGTTTGGAGACAGCCAGTTTACCAGCACCCTGTCTGTCAACTTCCACTTTCCCAGGATCCCGCGAAGAACCCTTTTTATGGGGGCGACACAGGGTCGGTGTGCGGGGTGGCAAGCCAGGAAAGGCTCCAGCCGTGCCACAGCGCCGGGTCGTGTACCAGGCGCTCCTTGAACGCCTTGCTCTGCTGCTTGAGGCGGTACTCGAGGCGCAGCGCCTCGCGTTTGCCGGGGACCTCCTGCTGCCATACCAGGGAGAGGGGCCCCTTGCCGCGCAGGGCTCTGGCCCCCTTGCCGCTCTGGTGCTGACGCAGTCGCCGCTCGGGATCCGTGCTGATCCCCGCATAGAGTGCCCCGGTGCCGGTGCGCACCAGATAGACAAACCAGCGGGAGGGAGTGGGGGTGGCGAGGGTCACGAGGTGCGCCACCTGGCCCGCTGGCGCCCAAGCCGGTGCAGGGGCAGCAGGCTCACCAGCAGGCCGGCCCAGACGAAGGCAAAGCCCACGGATTTCACCGGATCCGGGATCTCGCCAAACCAGAAGAGGGCGAGCAGGAAGGCGAGGCTCGGCTCTATGTATTGCAGCAGCCCCACCGTGCTCATGGGCGTGCGCGCCACTGCATAGCAGAACAGCCCCACCGGCAGCAGGGTGGCGGGGGCGCTGCCCATCAGCAGCAGTCGCTCGGTCCAGTCACCGGCCATAAACTGGCTGGTGCCCTGCAAGGTCAGCCAGCCGATGATGAGAAGGGCGACGGGCAACTGCACCAGGGACTCCAGATAGAGGCTGGTACCGGCGTCCAGTCTCACCTTCTTCTTGATGAGGCCGTAGAGGGCGAAGTTGGCCCCCATCACGAGGGAGAACCAGGGCAGCTCGCCGTAGGAGAAGAGCATGTAGGCGAGCCCCGCCAGGGCGAGCGCCACCGCCAGGTGTTTTTGCGGGGTGAGCTTCTCTTTGAGGAAGAGCACCGCAAAAGCGATGTTGAACAGCGGGGTCATGAAGAAGGCGAGGCTGGTGGCCAGCACCTGGCCTGTGGTCAGGCACCAGGTGAACATGCACCAGCTGATGGACATCACGGGGCCCGCCAGCAGCACGAGGCCGAGCTGCCGGGGATCGCCGCGCAGGGCCCCCCAGGGTACCCGCTGGCCGAGGAGCAGAAGCAGGCCTCCCAGCAGCACCACGGACCAGAGCACCCGGTGGGAAAGCAGTTCCCACATGTTGATCTCGGGCATGAACTGGTAATAGAGGGGCAGCATGCCCCACAGCACGAATGAGAGGGCTGCGCTGCCGGTGCCCATCCAGTTCTTCATCTCTCTCCGTTTATTAAACTAAACAATGGCGGCTGCATGATAAGTATCCGCCGCTCCTTTCACAAGCGGGAGCGGGGAGAAAACTCTGGTACTATCGGGCCCATGAACCGACTCGATCCCCTGTTTGAACAGATCCGGGCCTGCCGCCTGTGCGAGGCCCACCTGCCGCTCGGCCCAAGGCCGGTGATCCGCGGCAACGAGCGCGCCCGTCTGCTCATCATCGGCCAGGCCCCCGGCACCCGGGTACACGCCAGCGGCATCCCCTGGGACGATCCCTCCGGCGATCGGCTGCGCTTGTGGCTCGGGGTGGACAAGGCCACCTTTTACGATGAGTCCCGCATCGCCATCATGCCCATGGGGCTCTGTTACCCCGGCAGGGGCAAGTCGGGGGATCTGCCCCCGCGCCCGGAATGTGCCCCCACCTGGCACGACAAGGTACTGATGCTGCTGCCCAACATCGAGCTGACCCTGCTCATCGGCCAGTATGCGCAGGCTTACTACCTGAGGGCGGCGGCGAAAGGATCGCTCACCGAGACGGTGCGACACTGGGCGGACTATGGCCCGGCCTGGTTGCCGCTGCCGCACCCGTCCCCGCGCAACACCCTCTGGCTCAGGAAGAACCCCTGGTTCGAGCAGGCGGTGATCCCCCATCTGCAGCAGAGGGTTGCCCCCCTGCTGGACCCGGCAGGCTAGAGCGCCGGCTCGGCCTGGGGCTTGGGCTTGCTGCGGGCCATGGCGACCAGCGGCAGTATGATGCACAGGCACCCCAGCAGCAGCGGCAGCCCCGGCTGTTCGTCAAACAGCCAGACCCCGATGGCGACCGCCATCAGCAGCCCGGTGTACTCCGCCGAGGCGATCTTGCTCGCCTCCGCCTTGCGATAGGCCATCACGCACAGCCCCGCGTAGACCATGATGAGCGCCGAGGAGCCGAAGGCGGGCCACCACATCTGCCATTGCCACTCGCCCCCTTCCCACCAGGCCAGCGCCAGGATGAAGGGCATGCTCAGCACATTGGTGAAAAACAGGGTCTGGGCGATGGGCTGCTGGAGCGGGATGCGCTTGATCAGCAGGTTGTTGACCGCCAGGGAGAGCGCCACCCCGAGCGCCGCCAGGGCGGCCCAGTTTACCTCGGTCGGGCGCAGCACGATGAGCACCCCGACGAAGCCGAGCAGCGCCGTCAGCACCTTCTGGCGCGAGAGTGCCTCCCCCGCCAGCCAGACCGCGAGCGGCACCATCAGCAGCGGGGCGGCATAGAAGAGGGCGTTGGCGGTGGCGAGCGGCAGCCGGGTGAGGGCGACCACCATCAGGCAGACGCCGACGGCCCAGATATGGGCCCGCAGCAGGTGCCACTTGAGGGCTACCGGCGGGTTGCGCCGCCAGGACCAGAGCAGCCAGGGGGCGAGCAGCAGGGCCGCGGAGAGCTGGCGGAAAAAGACAAACTGGAAAATGGGCTGGTCCGGCTCCAGCACCTTGACCAGGGCATCGGAGAAGACCGCCACCATGTTGCCGAGCACCAGATAGAGGATGCCTATTCCGACTGCATTCATACCACCTCCAGATTCAGATGAGGGGAGGGTAGCCCGCGGCCTGCTATCCAGTAAAATGATAAAAAATCATCACGCATGAGAAATTTGGATAATGAAGCTACCCCCCCTGCGCGCTGTTCAATATTTCGAGGTGGTTGCCCGCCTGCTGAGTTTTTCCCGCGCCGCCCTGGAGCTCAATGTCAGCCAGAGTGCGGTCAGTCACCAGATCCGTCTGCTGGAGGATTTTCTGGGGGAGCGGCTGCTGCTGCGCCAGGGGCGGCTGCTCTCCCTGACGCCCCAGGGGGAGATCTATTTCGAGGGGATCGCCGCCGGGCTGGTCCAGATTGCCCAGAGCAGCGAGCAGTTGCGCGGGGGAGGCGAGATGCGGGTGCGGCTCGCGGTCTACAGCTCCTTTGCGGTGAAGTGGCTGATCCCGCGCCTGGCCGGGCTGCGCCAGCTCTATCCCGAGCTGGATCTCAGCCTGGAGATGGTGGCGGAAGATCCCGAGCTCTCCGACAGGGTGGCGGACGGTTTCATCACCGTCTCCCCCGAAGGGCCGGGCTACATGCACGATCTGCTCTATCGGGAGCGGCTGATGCCGGTGTGCAGTCGGCGGATGTGGCAGCAGGTGGAAGGGGAGTGGCCCGCCACCCTGTGGCAGCTGCCGCTGCTCTCCATCCAGGCTATCTACCGCGAGAAGGGGGAAGATTGGCGGCGCTGGGCCGAAATGGGGGGGCTGACCATTCCCCCGGAGGCGAGGGTGCACCATTTCAGCCATATCCTGCTCGCGCTGGAGGCGGCGAACTGGGACCAGGGAATGGCGCTCATCAATGACTACATGTTGCAGCCGGAGGATCCGCGTCTGGTACGGCTGCCCCTGCACGCCCTCGAGACCGGCGACAACTTCTATTTCGTCTTCAAGCGCTCGCGCGCCCATGAACCCGCCATCAGCCGGTTGCGTCAGTGGCTGTGGCAGGAGTCGCAGTCGAGCCTTAGACCCGGGGAAAACGAGCCTCTCAGGCGCGTCTGAACGGGCTGGGCGCCCTATGCAGAATGGACGGCGCAGCCCACGACGCAGGAGTCTGATTCGAGAGGCCTGATGGCACTGGCGAGACCAGGGCCATCAGGAGCGGGTCAGGTGCGCTTGAACTGGCTCAGTACAAAGAGGGTGGTGGCGCAGACTACGACCGAGGGACCGGCCGGGGTGTCTTGATACCAGGAGAGGGCAAGGCCCCCCAGCACGGCGAGACAGCCTGTCAGGGCGGCAAAGCCGGCCATCTGCTCCGGGGTCTGGCTGAAGCGGCGGGCGGTGGCGGCGGGAATGATCAGCAAGGAGGTGATGATGAGCGCCCCGACGAACTTCATGGCCACGGCGATGACCAGGCCTATCAGCAACATCAGCACGCAGCGCAGCACATCTACCCGCACCCCTTCCACCCGGGCCAGCTCTTCCGAGATGGTCATGGAGAGCAGGGGATCCCAGAGCCGCCACAGGGTGAGCAGCACCAGGGCGCCGCCGCCGTAGATCCAGATCAGGTCCATGGGCTGCACCGAGAGCAGGTCGCCAAACAGGTAGGCCATCAGGTCCACCCGCACGTTGTCCATGAAGCTCAGGGTGACCAGACCCAGCGACAGGGCGCTGTGGGCCAGAATGCCGAGCAGGGTGTCGGTGGCCACCTGCTGGTTGCGGCTCATGATGACCAGCAGCATCGCCATGGCGAGGCAGCAGACCACGACCGCCAGGGTGAGGTCCACCTGCAGCAGGATGCCGAGGGCGATGCCGAAGAGGCAGGCATGGGAGAGGGTGTCGCCAAAATAGGCCATCTTGCGCCACACCACGAAGCTGCCAAGCGGCCCGGCCAGCAGGGCGATGCCGAGTCCGGCCGCGAGGGCGTATAACAGAAAGCTGTCCACGTGAAGATCCTAGTTGTTGCGAGAGGGCAGGCGGATGACGGGAGCCTGCGGTTCATGATGATGGTGTTCACCATCGCAGCGGTGATGGTGGGTATAGACCGCCAGCACCTCCCGCTCCGGCCGCCCGAACAGGCGGGCAAATTCCGGGTGGCGGGCCACGCTCTGTGGCTCGCCGTGGCAGCAGACGTGGCGATTGAGGCAGATCACCTCGTGAGTGCTGGCCATCACCAGGTGCAGATCGTGGGAGACCATCAGCACGGCGCAGTGGAACTCGGCGGCCAGCTGGCTGATGAGGGCATAGAGCTCGATCTGTCCCGTGATATCTACCCCTTGCACCGGTTCGTCCAGCACCAGCAGCTCGGGTTTGACCAGCAGGGCGCGGGCCAGCAGCACCCGCTGCATCTCGCCACCGGAGAGCTTTTGCATCCGGTTGTCCAGCAGATCCTGGGCACCGACCCGATTGAGCGCCTCCTCGATGGAGAGGCGGCTGTTCTTGCCAAGTTGCAGGAAGCGGCGCACCGTCAGGGGGAGGGTGGGGTCCAGATAGAGGCGCTGGGGTACATAGCCGACTCGCAGATCGCGGCGGCGGACGATGTCCCCCGAATCTGGGCGGAGCAAGCCCAGCACCAGCTTGCTCAGAGTGCTCTTGCCCGCCCCGTTGGGGCCGACCAGGGTGGTGATTTTGCCTTTGTTCAGGGTAAAGGAGACCTTGTCGAGCACGAGTCGTCCGTCAAATGAGAGACAGACCTCTTTCAGCTCCACCAGTTGGGTCATGACAGCTCCGGGGTTTACAGCCTGTGAGAGTTATAATATAACAGCGACGTTGGTTTGTTATATTATCACACACATATTCCCTGACGAGACCTCTATGCGAATTCTTGCTCTGATCACTGCCCTGATGGCGGTGAGTCTGCCTGTCCGTGCCCTCGAGGTGCTGACCACCATCAAACCCCTGGGCTTCATCGCGGCGGCGATCACCGATGGCGTGAGCGAGCCCGGGGTGCTGCTGCCCACCGGCGCGTCGCCCCACGATTTTTCCCTGCGCCCTTCCGATATTCGCAGCATCAACGAGGCCGATCTGGTTGTGTGGGTCGGTCCCGAGCTGGAAGGCTTCATGGCCAAACCCCTGGCCCAGCATCCTCATGTATTGACCCTGACCCAGGTTCCCGGCATGCCGCTGTACAACTATGCGACCCAGGGGGAACATGACGATCATCACCATGATGACAAGGATCATGACCATGCCGCCCACGACCACGGCTCGCACGACGAGGGCCATGAAGGGCACCACCACGAAGGGGTGGATCCCCACATCTGGCTGGGTCCAACCCAGGCCAAGGTGATTGCCAAGGCGATTGCGACCGAACTGGGCAAGCTGGATCCTGCCAACCAGGCGCGCTATGCCGCCAATCTCGCGGCCTTCGAAGGCAAGGTTGACGCCCTGGACAAGGTGATCGCCGTGCAGATGAAGGCGGTGGATCAGAAGGGCTACTTCGTATTCCACGAAGCCTATGGATACTGGGAGCGTCACTACGGCATGAGCTCCAAGGGACACTTCACCGTGAGCCCGGAGCGTCGCCCGGGAGCCAAGACGCTGATTGACATCCGCAAGGCGCTGGAAGAGAAAAAGGCGAGCTGCATCTACGCCGAGCCGCAGTTCTCCCCGGCGGTGATCGAGTCGGTTGCCCGCAATACCGGGGCCAAGGTGCTGCTGCTGGACGAAGTCGGCGAGCAGGTGCCGCTCGGTCCGGACGGTTATCCGCAATTCATGCAGCAATTGGCGGACGCCTTCGCCCAGTGCCGCTAGGCCTTGCCCGACATTGACGATAGAGGCGGCGCGGCCAACTATACTGACCTCCAGCATCTGATATGGAGTGTCAGTCATGAAATGGTTGCTCGTCTCTGTATGCACGCTGACCCTGCTGGGATCCGGCATACAGGCATCCGGTCTTTCCGAACACATCGCCAGCCCGGAACTCAGGGCAAAAATGCAGGCGGTCTATGGCGCCAGAGCGATCCAGCGGTCCGAGGCCTTCTCTCGTCTGCTGACGCCAAGGGCCGGAACGACGGACCAGCAGAAGCTGGAGCTGGTGAATAACTACTTCAACAACCTGACCTACAGCGAGGATCCCAGACTGTGGGGGGATGATGATTATTGGGCCAATCCGCTGGAGTTCATCGGGGCGAGAGGAGGGGATTGCGAGGACTACAGCATCGCCAAGTACTACACCCTGATGGAGCTGGGGGTCGACGAGAAGAAGCTGCGGCTGGCCTATGTGAAGGCAATTCGTTACAACCAGTTCCACATGGTGACGTTGTACTTCCCGACCATCAAGTCAGATCCCCTGGTGCTGGACAACATCAATGGCCGCATCCTGCCGGGGAGCAAGCGCAATGATCTGCAGCCGGTTTACAGTTTCGATGCCAAAAGCATCTGGATCATGAAATCTCGTCGCGAGGGAACCCTGGCGGGGAGCGCCGATCGCCTGGCCCAGTGGACCTCAATGCAGAGCCGCTTCTCCAGCGAGCATTTGCGCTCCCCCCGTCGCCAGCTATAACTTGTCCGCCGCCTTCAACTCCTCGAAATATTTTGCCGCGCCCGGATGCTGTTCGACACTCAGCACCGGGCCAATCTTGTTGCGCGCCTTGTGAAACAGGTTCGCATAGCCATAGGTCTGTTCGTTGAAACTGGTTTGCTGGCTCAGCATGGCCCGGGTCAGCCGATAGACCTCGTCATCCGGGGTGGCGGCATTGGTCACCAGGGTGGCCGCGATGGCGAAGGTCGGGGTTGCCTTGAGGTTGCCCGGGTAGATGCGTGCCGGCACCTGGCTGCGCTGATAATACCTGACCCCCTTGAGCAGCTGGTCCCTGACGGGCCCCTCGATCGCCAGGAAGCGCACGTCGCAGCGCTTGGCGGTGTCGAGCACGATACGGTTGGGATGACCCATGACGAGGCCATAGGCATCGATCTGTTTATTGCACAACGCTTCGGAGAGATTGGCGACGCTCTTCAAATCAAGATCCTGCTCCTTTGCACCCAAAACATTGAACAGGGCCAATGCCGTTTGACGAGTCCCTGAACTCTTCAGGCCCATGTCGATGGGGGCCAGCTTGAGCTGCTCCAGGGTGGTGATATCCCCATCGGCTCGCACCACTATGGTGAAAGGTTCGGCGTGGGTGGCAAAGAGCGCTCTCAGCTCGCGTTGTGGTTGGGCAACGAAAGGCCCCGTGCCCTGGCTGGCCTGATAGAGCCAGTCTGACTGGACGAGGGCATAGGGGACCTCTCCCGCTTTCAGCTGGCGGAGATTTTCGATGGACCCGGAGCTGGCCTGCAGTTTGCAGGGCATCGTGGGGTCACTTTTTTTGGCCAGTCTGCAGAACTCCTTGATGACCTGGTAATAGATGCCTTGCTCCCTCCCGGTGCCTATGGTCATGGTGGTCGCGTGCAGGGTCGGTTGCCACAGCAGGGCAAGCAGCAGCAGCGGGATCCTCATGATGCATTCTCCTGAGTGGCATAACCATCGATGCCCCAACTGCGCAGCATGTCTACATCGCTCACGTCGCCGGCTTCCGCCAGCAAGGTGTAGCCGGAAGCATGGAGGCATTGGGAGAGCAGGTTCCAATAAAGGGGGGACTGGGTGAGCTGGCAACTGATGAAGACGGGTCTGATGGGGTCGAGCCTGGCCAGATTGTCGTTGTTCATCGGGATATTGCTGAACGCCAGCTCAATCCCCTGGGACTGGAGTGCAGTCAGTCGCTCCTCGGCCAGGGGAGGGAAGATAGCCAGATCCCAGCGCCAGTCCAGTGTCTTGCCACGAGCGCTGGCCAGCACGGGGGCAAACTGCGCCCAGTCTGGATGGCCGAGCAGGCTGAGAGGTAGCTGGAGCCCTTCCGCCTTCTGGGTCAGCCAGTCGTTGAGCAGCGCCCGAATTTCATCCGGCGAGCTGTCCGTGGTGGGGGGGTGCTTGGGTAGCAGGCGGCTGTAGAGCCTGATACTCCCCTGAGTGGAGAAGAAATGCTGCTGATAGGTGTTGCCATCGGTGTCGACCAGACCAACGAGCTTCTGGTGGGTCGGGAGGGCGTCGTGCTTGCCAAGCTGGGTGATCTTCAGCCGTTGTTGCAGCAGGTCCCGTTTGCGTTCGGAGACCAACTGGTTGATGGAGACGACGACTTCCTGCAATTCGCGAAGCCACGGGGTTGGCAGGTTGCCGCTGAACTGGCGTTTGCGGATCCGGGTTAGCTGCAGACTGACTTGTTCGAGGGGGAGCATCAGGCGGCGGCACACCCAGGTGATCACCAGGCTGAACACCAGCAGGCCGACGAGCAACGCGAGCCCGGTACGACTGATGGCGTTCCACAGATGCTGGTAGGCGTAACCCTTGTGCCCCTCGAGCGTGAGGGTACCGAGAATACGCCAGCCGTCGGTCAACTCCTGCTCAATTTTAACCGGCGGCATGTCGATAACAGAGGGGAGCCAGCCTGGAATATTTTGCTGTGCGGTGTGGAACACCTTCTGGAACAGCACCTGGCCATCCGGATCCAGCAGGACGACGGAGTTGACGAAACCTCCGTCGAACATGGCGTTCACTATGGTCTCGGCAAGGACCTTGTCATCGTTGAGCAAGGTACCCTGCAGCACCAGCCCCAGCGCGGTGATGGCGGTTTCAAGGTTGGCCGACATCTGGTCGAGAATAGACTGTCGTACCGTGGTGATCTCCAGCACGAGCAGCAGCGCGGCGCCGATGGTGAAGAGGATCAGAATGATTATATTTAACAATTTTGCCAATGACATACCCACTCCATGGAGATGTTTTTGAAACATTTTCTGGGCCGGAGAGCACCACAACCGGACTTGGTTCTTAAAAATAGAAAAAAATGGCTGAAAATGACGATCATTTCTGCCCATGCTGGAAGGTTATGCATAAAATGTGAGTTTCGTGCATGGAGCTATGAACTTTTTGTAAGTATTTAGGTCTAAAAGCCAGATATTCGGTTTTCATAATAAAAACTCATAAAAACAGACCCACAACCACCACCCTTAGATCTAATAACAGGATAGCGGATGAAACGTCTCCGTCCCTTGGTAGCCCAGGCTGCCAATTGGGAACCCCCGGTTCCCCGCAAGCATTTCTATGCCATGCTATTGCTCACGGCCATGACGCTGTCAGCGGTAGCCGTATTGCCAGCTCCCGGTGACATCCTGGAGCGGCCACTGCGTCTGGAGTTGCCGATCGCCACCACGGGCACCGCAACCAACGAAGACAACACCGACTTCAACGACATTCCGGATCACGAGCTGGTCGAGTCAGCCGCTCCCGAAGACGACATCCCGGCGGATGCCACGCCTCAATGGCAGGATTACCGGGTGCGCAACGGCGAGAACCTGACCACCATCTTCAACAACCTGGGGCTGTCCACCACCACCCTCTACAAGGTGTTGGATGCGGATGCCAAGAACAACCTGGCGCGCCTCAAACCCGGTCAGACCATCGAGTTGCTGATCGATCAGGACAACATTCTGCAGCAGCTGAAGATCCGCCTGAACATCAAGCAGACCCTGGTGCTGGAGCGTACCGACGACACCTATAGCGCCAACATGCTCAATGAAGAGGTGGAGTGGCAGCAGAAGAGCTATGACGGTGTCATCAACGGCAGCTTCTACGTCAGCGCCCGCAATGCAGGGATCCCGGCCAACCACATCCAGAAGATTGCCAACCTGTTCCAGTGGCGCCTCAACTTCGCCAAGGATTTGAAAAAAGGTGACAAGTTCAAGGTGCTGGTCCGCCAGGAGACGGTCGACGGCAAGAGTACGGGCAATACCCAGTTGCTGGGGGTCGAGGTGTTCAGCCAGGGCAAGGCCGTGTCAGCCTGGTTGTCGGAAGATGGCAACTATTATGACGGTCAGGCAAACAGCCTGGAGCGCGGCTTCCGCCGTTATCCGACTCACAGCCGTTACCGGGTCAGCTCCAGTTTCAACCCGAATCGCCGTCATCCCATTACCGGGCAGGTCCGGCCCCATGAGGGGACCGACTTTGCCCTGCCGGTAGGCACGCCCATCATGGCGACCGGTGACGGTGTGGTCCTCAAGGCAACCAGCCACCCGCTGGCAGGCACCTATGTCGTGATCAAGCACGGCCGTACCCTGATGACCCGTTACCTGCACCTGAGCAAGCTGCTGGTGAAACCCGGGCAGAAGGTGAAAATGGGTGACAAGATAGCCCTCTCCGGCAACACGGGCCGTTCCACCGGTGCTCACCTGCACTACGAAGTACGCATCAACAACCGACCGGTGGATCCCATGAAGATCAAGCTGCCGATGGCGGAGCCGCTCTCCGGCAAGGACAAGCGTCAGTTCCTCGCCAAGGTGAAGAGCTACCGCAAAGAGATGGAGGCGGGCTGAACGGCTCCCTCCTGACGAAAAAGGCCCCGCCAGCTGGCGGGGCCTTTTCATTGCAGAACGGCTTCAATAACCCTTGTCAAAGTCGATCCTGCCGTCCAGCTGCTGACCATCGATGAAGCGGATGTAGTTGCGGATGAAGATCTGGGCCACATCTTCCGGGAAGCTGTAGGCGCTGTTGTGAGGCGTCACGATGAGATTGGGCTGGTGCCAGAGCGGGCTGTCAGCGGGCAGGGGTTCCTGCTCGAACACATCTAGCACCGCCATGGCGGGCTTGCCGGCTTGCAGTGCCGCCAGCAGCTCCCCCTCCTGGACGGCATTGCCCCTGCCGACGTTGAAGAAGATGGCGCCCGGTTTGCAGTGGCTGAAGCGTTCGGCGGTGAAGAGATGGCGTGTCTCGCGGGTGGCGGGCAGCACGCTGACGATGACATCGGCCTGGGCCAGCATCTTGTTGAGTGCCGGCAACTGGTACACCTGATCGAACCCGGCACGCTCACGGCCACTGTGACTGATGCCGAGCACCCTCATGCCAAAATGCTTGCCGGTGTGGGCGATATGCTGCCCTATGCTGCCGGTGCCGAGCAGCAGCAGCGTCTTTCCCTTCAAGCCCTGGTAGGGATGGCTCTGCCAGACGCCCTGTTGCTGCTGCTCGCGATAGAGTGGCAACTGGCGGGTCAGGCTGAGCAGATGGCCGAACACATACTCGCTCATCAAGGGGCCGAAGATGCCGCGGACATTGGTGAGCAGGTAGTCTCGGCGGCAACTGGCGTCCAGCAGCACATCGACCCCGGCATAAGTGGACTGGAGCCAGCTGAGCTTGCCGGCCTTGGCCAGCAGCGGCTTGGCCCGGGCAGGCTCGGCCATCAGGATATGAGCGTCACCGATAAGCTGTTCGGCCTCGGCCTGATTGTCGGCCCGAAGAATGTGCAGATGGGGAAGATGGGCCGCCTTGAGCAGGCGTTCATAGTGGCTGTTGTCCTGACTCAACAGCAGCAGGGTACGTTGGCTCATACTCTTGTTCCTTATCGTGTTTATGGCAAGGCGAGAGGGATGCTGTCTCCATCTTACCCCAGTTGATCGGGCAAGATAGTCGAGCAGGGCGCTTTTTCATTTTTAGACGGGGCCCTCGTGGGCTACAATCTGCCCCACATTTTGCAAAGGATCCGACTCCAGTGTTTGGTGACAAGTTTTATAAGCGACTGGCCGAGCTGCAGCCCTGGCAGCAAACCGTCTATACCCTGGCGCTGGCAGAGCGCATGTACCCCAACTATGTGCTCTTTACCCAGGCCTCCGGTTTCGGGGATGCGAGGGCATTCCGTCACGCGCTGGATCAGATGTGGAACTACCTGACGGTCAAGGGATCCCGCGTCAATCTTGGTGCCATTCTGGAAGCGTTTGAAGTCTACATTCCCGATCCCCGCAAGTTTGAATCCTACGGCGCCTATCCGGCACTGGACGCCTGCGTGGCGCTGGGTTGTGCCTACAACTCGGTGATCTGCCGGGTGGGGGAAGAGGCCAACGACGCCAGCCATGCGTCTGTCGGCACGGTCGCCGGCTTCATAGAGATGCTGGAAGAGCGGGATCTCAGCGATGAGGAGCTCTATGAGCACGAGTACATGGAGGCCGAGCTGGAGTTCCAGGTCGAACTGCTCAAACGGGTGGCCCATGAACGGGACAGCGATCGCATCCTTGCCATCCGCGCCTTCGCGGCCCAGGACGGCGTCTCCAACATCGGCATCAGCCTGGAGGCGTAATGCCATCGCGTTCTACCCATAAAAAAAGGTTCTTCGCGGGATCCTGGGAAAGTGGAAGTTGACAGACAGGGTGCTGGTAAACTGGCTGTCTCCAAACACACCACCACCATCACCCTGCTGTCGCCG
>NZ_JAPCIZ010000091.1:0-12915 GCF_027707725.1 Aeromonas sp. QDB25
ACCTTAGACCGCGCAAATGTTTGGATTTCAGGCAACCGCAGATCGTGTTTGATGAACTACGACAGGTTGCTTGATTTGGCGGGTGTTGCACTTCGGAGTTGAATTCGCGGTTTTGCCATTCTCAAGGCAAGGCGTGATCCGTGCCAGCAAGGTATCACCGTTGATAAACTTGGTGCCAGAACCCATCTCGCGGTCTGACACCCCAGCTACGGTATGCCCACTCGTCGCAACACTTGCCATGTCCAGATAAGGTGCCATCTCCCCTTTCTTCAGCTTTCGTGTTGGATTGATTTCATAGGCCTCGCTCAATTGGGATAGGCTCCACCCCCTCGGCACCAAGCCCAACGGGGATTCTTCGAAGCTGTCGGGGAACAGGGCTGCGACCTCGGGGGCCAGACCTGCCGGTTGCTCCTCACGAGTACGGGCATGAACCGGGTCGAAGTCGACAAACCACGACTTGAACAACGCCTGTGCGATGGCCTCCAACGTGGCGCTGGTCTCGCGCAGCAGAGCGATGCGGTCGTCGAGCGCAGCAACGATTTCCCCAACTTTGGCTCTCACGTACGCAGGGGGGAGCCTGAACTCGAAATCGAGTATTTGCTTTGCGCTGATATGCGGAACTGCAGTTCCTGTCGTCACATTCTGAATGTACGATTCAAATTCAGGAGTCGACAATAATGCGAACAAGAAGCTGCAATCTTCTCTTGAGGCAGGCCGGATCCGAGCAACCCGTTGTACTAGGTAACTGGGCGTATCTGCAGCTTGCACTTGAGCAACTTTCAGGCCAGCCGGAATCCACGGGCGATCCATCGCCAGAACAACATCTCCAGGCTCAAGCGCATACCGTTCAAGGCCAACAGCATTTTCACGAGACCATCGCTTTACCCCATCCCACCGAACTCTACCTGGCGCAATGTTATCTCCACGAAGCAAACGAACATCGTCTTGGCCATCAGAATAACCAGTACTCTTGAATGCAAAACCTGCGAGCAAGTCAACAAAGTCACGTAGTGGTATCAGCGGCCATTCAGAACACATATCCCAACCCCCCCAGCTTCTGTTTGATCAACTGGTCCAACTCGGCTCCCTTGCTCATCTGGCCACCCAGTTGCTTGGTCAAGCGCGCCATCTTGTCGGCAAAGGCCTCATCGTCCTCCTCCACCTCTTCGGCCCCTACATAGCGGCCGGGGGTCAATACATGGCCGTGCTCAGCAATCTCGGCCAAGGTTACGCTGCGGCAGAAGCCCGCTACATCTTCGTAAGGCTGCTCGCACTCCCCGTCCCCTTTCCACGCGTGGAAGGTATCGGCGATACGGGCAATCGCGCTCTCATCGAGCTCGCACTGCACCCGGCTGATCATGGTGCCCAGCTTGCGGGCATCGATAAACAGCACCTCGCCCTGGCGGCGGGTCTTGTTCTTGGCGAGGAACCAGAGGCAGGCGGGGATCTGGGTGTTGAAGAAGAGCTGCCCCGGCAGGGCCACCATGCACTCCACCACGTCCGCCTCCACCATGGCACGGCGAATATCACCCTCGCTGTTCTGGCTGGAACTCATTGAGCCATTGGCCAGCACGATACCGGCACGACCAGTTGGCTTGAGGTGGTAGAGCATATGCTGCAGCCACGCATAGTTGGCGTTGCCCGCAGGCGGCGTACCGTAGACCCAGCGCGGATCCCCCTCGAGGCTACCATGCCACCAGTCGCTGATATTGAACGGCGGGTTGGCCAGCACGAAGTCTGCACGCAAGTCAGGGTGCTGATTGCGGGTGAAGGTATCACCGTTTTCGCGCCCGAGGTTGTAGTCCATCCCCTGGATGGCGAGGTTCATCGCCGCCAGCAGCCAAGTGGTCGGGTTAGACTCCTGACCGTAGATGGAGACATCACCCAGCTTGCCGCCATGGGCTTCGATAAACCTCTCCGACTGCACGAACATGCCGCCTGAACCGCAGCAGGGGTCGTAGACCTGACCATGATGGGGAGCAAGCACCGCCACCAGCGTCCGGACTATGCTGGCTGGCGTGTAGAACTGGCCCCCCTTCTTGCCCTCTGCACTGGCAAACTCGCCAAGGAAGTACTCGTAGACCTGCCCCAGGATGTCGCGTGCTTCACCGACATCACTGCCAAAGCCAATCTTGGAAACCAGATCCACCAGCTCGCCGAGCTTACCATCGGGCAACTGGGCACGGGCGTAGCGCTTGTCGAGGATGCCCTTGAGCCGTGGGTTCTCCTGCTCGATCAGGGTCAGCGCATCGTCAATTCGCTTGCCGATATCGGCCTGCTTTGCATGGGCGCGCAGCCCCTCCCAACGGGCCCCTTCCGGTACCCAGAAGGCGTTCACCTCACGGTAGTAGTCGCGATCTTCCAGCTCCTCGGCCAGCAGCTCATCGTCACAGTCGTAGAGGAAGTACTCGTCGCTCTCATCGGCAAAGCGGCGGGTCAGCTCGGCGCGACGGGCGGCGAAGGAGTCAGAGATGTACTTGAGGAAGATAAGGCCCAGCACGATGTGCTTGTACTCGGCGGCGTCCATGTCGGCACGCAGCTTGTCTGCGGCAGCCCACAGGGTCTTCTTCAGCCCCTCGATACCTGTCGCTTGCGGCGCATCCTTGGCCTGCTTGCCCTTGCCACTGGCTTTCGCTTTGCGTGGTGCAGCGACGGCGGCGTCGCCTTCCAACACCCGGAGTACAGCACCGCCCCGCCCGCGCCCCTTGCGCAGAACGCCCTGTTCCAGCAGGGCCTCGCGTGCGGCGGTAAAGTCCTCATCGGTCAGGTCGCTGAATTGGGCTTTCAAGGTTTCCATCAAGGCTTGGTTGCCGATGCTGCTGCCATCTTCAGGAACGGCGGCCAGCAGCGCCTGGCTGAGCTCGTTGGGGTCGGTCATGGGGTTCTCCGGTTATGCGTGTTGCCATCACAACCCACCTGCGCGAAAGCCAAGGTGAGGATGCGGGCCAAGTTGTCAGACTGACGGAACGGCGCATGCCGAGCCTTGCGGGCGCAGCAGGGACCTATCCAGGGTGGTGGGTCAACAGAAGGCGATGCAGCCAAGGTGATGCATCGGCGAGAAAAAGTCCGGCCCGTCAGTCGTCTATCCATTATCTGGCGGGCAGTTTATACAAATGAACCCCGCAGCACTATGCGTAATGTCACGCGAAAGGTGATCACTGCGCATCGTTGTTATTGCAGAGATGAAATGGTCAACGTCTCACGTTAGCGGGCAAAAAAAACAAAGGAAAGGCCATGAATTGGCCTTCCCCACGACCTATCCCATTAATCACGGATGAGTAGGTGCCAAAATGTAACCACAAGCGGATTGGTGGTCACGTCTTGCGCTTAGGATTGGCGTCCATGTTCGTCGCTGGGTAAATGACTAAGTAGACATAGCCGTGGCTGCCAAGGGTATCGGCTTCGCAGGTAAAGCCTCCATGCTGGATAGTGATACGCTGCTGACGTCGGGCATCCAGTTCGCCTGTCAGCAATTTGCCCTCCAGTTCTTTGATGAGGCGAGGAAAGGCAATTTCCAGCTGGTCTATTGCCTCCTTTGCCCATTCACCTACCAGTGATGCCCGATCTGACAGAAAGTGCAGACGATGATGCTCTTGAATGAGACGAGCGCCAAAGCGCGGCGTCACGGTATGGGGCAAGCCCCACTGCGCAAAAATCCGGGTGGACTGGTCTGGCGCTGCGGGTCGGTGTTCGTCATTGGTGTGGGTGGTTGTCGTGGTCATGATTAGCGATACCTCATTTGAATGTCGATGATGGTGCCGGGCACGTTGTGACGCTGGCGCAGTCTGGTTAGGTGCTCAGGGAGTTCTGTCAGACTGGCCAGTCGCCCCCGGTAGAGTCGGGAGAGATTGACGTAGTCAGGGTGACTCACGGTGATGGTCACCTGATGTCCTGGCTGCCAGCGGCCAAACAGGCGAGCTTTGGCTTCCCTGATGGTGGTGATGCCGGGCGCTGGTAACGTCTGGCGGTTGCGCAGGTGCAGCTTGTTGAGCTCGGGGGCATATCGATGCACCTCGAGCCCGGTGATAAGACGGGTCATGTTCGCTGACTCCAATGATGCAAAGGGCCAGCCTGTGAGGGCTGGCCCTTTATGTTGTTTGTTGATGAGCGATGAGATGGTCGCGGTGGCTAGCCGTTGTAAAACAGGATGTAGTTCACACCAGCTTGCTGGGCGGCAGTGAGCAAGGGTTGCAGTGCTGGCGGGATTGCATCGAGCTCCATGGCCAGGTTCAGGGTGAACTCATAGGCGGAGTCATCTTTCACACCGACATGTTCATGGGAGGCCCTTTGCTTGACCCATTGCCATTCCGGCACCAGATCTGCGTCATCGTAATCGCCGATGATGGAACTCATGGCGACATCCAGCATCTGCATCACCGTATGGCCTGCCAGTGAGTCAGGTGTTGCAGGGATGGTGTTGGTCATTACATCGCTCCTTGTTGTCTGGGCTGTGGGTTACAGCTGATTGATAACCGGCTTGCAATTAAGACGGTCCAGCAGATGCAGCGAACCGTACTGGGCTACCAGTCGGTCTATGGCCATCTGGGCGCAGGCCGTTCTGCTGGGTTTATTTTCAGGTATGGCGTAACGAGCAGTGAGCCAACCGCCGAGCAGCGCAATGCGGTAGCCACTCGGGATATGGGTGAGCGACGTACCGACGCCCCTCCCGTGAATGAGAAAGGGCACAGCCTGCCCACCAATGTCGATATCAATGCGCAGGCCCTTGAGCTCGAAGGTGGTGAGTTCACCGGTTTGCGGATGCTTGCCGGGTACCTTGATGGTGATGTTCTTAGCCATCTCACACCTCCGGCTTGCGTTCAAAGTGGCGGGTCACAACGCCTGCTTGCGGGTCGATGCTGATAAAGGCCGGGGCTTGCGGGTGGTACTGGTAGAGCCGTGCCAATTCAGCGCGAAACGCCTCGACGTTCGGTGCAATTACATGACTGGTATCCCCCTCGGCGTAGGTAAAGGTCTCCAGCTTCTCGGTGTGAATCCATACCCCGAAGTACCACGCATCTTCTTCGGTGTCGTACTGCTGCCAGCCCTGAGCCAGCAGTGTTCGGTCGTAATAGTAGCGGTCAGCCTGATGGCTACCCCGGTCGATGCGGCAACCCGTCACGGTGAGCTCGAACGGGATACGCCCTGCCTTCAGAGCCTTCTTGACCCGGCGCAGCAGCTTGAGGGCTTTGGCTCTACTACGGCCATTACCGAGTGGTTGCTGCTGCCTGGCCCGCAATCCCAGGTGGGTCATTATCTTCGGCGCGGTGTTGTGGTTGAGCTGACCGATGGCAGTGGTGATCTGCCGAGCGGTCAGGGTCTTGTAATCACGCAGGTCGTGCATGGTTGGGCTTCCTTCAAATGCATACAGCCCCTCGGAGTGAGGGGCTGTATGGGGTCTTGTGTGTGCTGGTGGCCGTGGCTCAGGTGTGACTACTCCAATCCGGCTTGTCATTACTACCGTGGTTGACGTAGGCCCCGACAATTACCCGTTGCCACTCACCGACCGGCTGACCCGCTGCATTACAGGCGCAGCGAAAGCGGGCGAAGTTAATCTCTCGTGGCAGGTGTTCACGCATATCCCGTGGACTGACAAAGAGCGAGGTTTTGTGCAGCACCGGGTTGGGGGCCACCAGCGGGCCACCAATACGCAGCCCCTCTACATCGTGGGCATAGGCAAAGCCCGGCAGCATCAATTGCTGACTGATGAGCTTGGCAAGCCCTGAGTGAGCACACATGGCCTCCGCTACGGCGGCCTGGCTAAAGCTGTCATTGAACTCAATCATGGGTGTTTCTCCTTTTCCTCCGGTGAGCGGTAAGCCGCTGCCAGCAGTGCAAATTGTTCGACCAGATAGCTGATACTGATGCCCAGTTCATCGCTCACCCCATCCCCTAGACGGTGATGCATGTGAGCCATGTCATCGGCGATACGTTGGGCCAGCACGGCAGTGTTGTCCGGCGGTGAACTCGTTATGGTCAGGGTGATGGATAGAGCCATTACATCTCTCCCCAAGGGGCTTGTTCCCACAGTGACAGTCGAGTCAGCACGTCTTGCGCCAACGCTTGCTGCAACTGTTGAATCAGCTTCACAAGCCGAGGAGCCTGCTCAGGGCTCCCGCTCCATTCACTCGATTGGTACAGGGCGCAGCAGGTGAACTTGTAGAGGGCCACCAGCTCGCTATCGGTGAGTGGAGCCTGGTGGTAACGGTGGGCAGGTTTAAACCGACTCAGCTTGGTCGAGCGGGGCTGGCGTGGTTCCTGACGTCTCAGCTGATAGCGATGCCAGACCGCCCGTCGATTGGCGAGCATCATCAGCCGTACCAGCCGGTCTACCCGCCACGTCCAGGTGCTGGTCGTGTCTGCAGGCGGCAGCCACCAGAGGGATCGCAGTAACTCCAGGGTGTAGTGCGGTGGCATGGGGGCATTGCAAAAGCGGTGCAACTGCACGGCAAAGGCCAGGTAGTCCTTGCGATCAATCATGAAGGCAGACATGGGGTGACTCCTTGAAATGCACAAGGCCACCTGTAGTGAGGTGGCCTTGTTGGGGGGATCGGAATATCCGGATCTTGGTGTTGGACCTGATGATCCGGGTTTGGGAATGCTGGCGTTATTCGTGCGCCTGCTCTGTGCTAGGGAGAGCCGCATCGAACAGGATGGCGTAGAGTGCACCATCAATGCCGTTGACGGCATCGTGATGCGGGTAATAGGGCTGCGTGTCTCGGGATCGCTCAAAGTAGTCACCAAAGCAGCTGAGACACTCGCGGATCTCGATGGTGGATCCCTGCAGCAAGGCCTCTTCAAGCTGCCTGGCATAACCCTCGTCATCACGCGCCTTGGTGACGGCTTTTTCCAGTAATGCCAGCGCCTCCTCGTTGCAGGCAGTAGCCAGACGATGGCGCAGCTTGCTCAGGGTTTCCTCAAGGGAATAGGGGTTAGGTAATCGCATCGCTCATTTCTCTTTTGGAACGGACTAATGGCGCAGCTGATGCAGCAGCGCATCAATAGCCTCGATACTATCGGCCTGGGTGAGCGGGGAGCCGTTAGGCAGGTGAGCCACGATGGCGGGCTCGGTCTGCATCTCGACGTTGTCTGCCAGCCAACAGCGCAACTCGATGAGGATATCGAGGGCGGTGAGGTGGGTTTTGCCTGGGGTCTGGTTCATAGCTGACCTCTTTCGGCCATCGAGACTAAGCCCTCAGCACCGACCACCAGATGGTCAAGCAATCGCACATCGACCAGCGCCAAGGCTTCTTTGAGGGCCTGGGTAAAGACCCTGTCAGATTGACTGGGTTCCGGGTCACCGCTGGGGTGATTGTGCACCGCGATGATGGCCCCACTGTTGAGCAGTATGGCCCGCTTGACCACTTCCCGTGGGTAGATACTGGCGCTGTCCAAGGTGCCGCGAAACAGTTCCTCAAAGGCCAGTACACGATGTTGGGAGTCGAGGAACAGTGCACCAAACACTTCGTGCTCCCGGTCCTGCAGCAGGGTCTGCAGCCGCTCAGCGGCCTCTGTGGTACTGGTGATGGCGGAGCCTTTGGCAAGACGCTTGCGAGCAATCTGGTTGGCGATACGCAGCAGGTCTTGCTCTGTCACCGGTTCGGTGACGACATAAGTGCCGGGGCATTCTCCGGCTTTGAGTTTGTGGTAACGCATATTGGGTCTCCAAATAAGCAAAACCCCGGCACGCAGGAAGCATGTCGGGGTCAAAGATAGAAAGGTTGTTGGTTCTCTTTGAGGGGGGTCAGTTGACCGTGGTGGGGCCTGTTGTAGCTGTGGGCTCTCGCTTCACCGGCATCAGCGATTCGGGGACCAGCATGGTGAGCGGGACGGCCAGCGCCAGGCTCAAGCGCTCTGCCAGTTCGTAAGCTGGGCCGATAGTGTCGTAGTCAGCTACCCAAGTAGCCAGCCCTAACCCACTGGCCTCCATCGCCCGCAGATAGACGCTGTAGCCGTGCACGGTCAGGCCGCTGTCCCGCACTACTTGCGTCTCCCCTTCCCGATTGATGGCTTCCAGCTCAACGGCTATCGGTTGTTTGGGCATCGTGTGCCTCCTCTTGGGGTAAGGGGTCACTCTCTACTCGATAACCGTGATTAGTGCAGGTACGCTGCAGGTCGCTCAGAAAGCTTCCCAGCACGCGGGGTTGCTCGGTGAGAGAAACCGGTCCTGCCTGGCTGCGCCAAAAACAGTGACGAGTGGGGTCCACGCAAATTTCATCTATCGGCTGGCTCATGGTGCGCCAGTCCTCGGCATTGGTGAGGGAGAGCAGTTGCCACTGCCCCCCATACCAGCGCAGGTGCAGTGTAACGGTGCGAGCGTTTGGGCTACCAGGAGTCAGATGCAGCAACCAGCGCTCGCCCTGGTGAGTCGGCTGCAGTTTGGCTTTGGCCGCGACCAGGCCCAACCACTGACGTGAGTAGTGGGATAGAGCTAATTCTTGGGTCATCGTGACCTCCTAATCTCCTGCGACCGTGACGCTGAAGCATTCCAACCGGCAGTAGGCAATGAAGTTGCTTTGCCAGATATCGAACAATTCCCGCGCTTCGGCCAGCCGCAGCGGTCCCCAGCCCAACATGGTGTGTTCCCCATCGAGGAAGTTGAAGTCGATCTCCTTGCAGAGCTCGGCATCATGGCCGAGCCCCTGGTAGCTGAAGTCGGTGACGTAATCGAACAGCCAGCCATCTAGCCCACGGATCAGGCGGATCTCGACCGGGTGCACGCCACCTTGTTCGACACTGTAGCCGGGATTGCGGAAGTTGAAGGTTAGCTGGGTGCAGCGCCCCAGATCGAGATCGGTATGTTCGGCTTCTTGGCTGAGCAGGGCCAGTAAAGCCTGACAAGCAGGCAGGGCAAAGCCGTCCCGGTGAAAGGGAATCGTCATGGTAGTGTTCCTTGAAAGTGTGAGGTAGCGGTAGTGGATCAGTCGGTGAGCCAGGACCAGAGGCGGCTGACTGCGTGAACGGCTAATGCGCCGGTTGCCAGGGGGACCCAGCTTGGCGATGTCGCGAGGGTGGTCAGGGTGATAGCAGAGGTGGCGAGCGTTATGTAATCAGACGTTGTGCGCTCGCGGCTCAACACAGTCATAGCTGGGGGAATGATAGTAGTCTGTGGAGTACGAAGGGCCGCTTTCGCCACCGCCGTTGCTACCTGACTAACCTGTGTCGAGTGGTGGATACCGTGGATGCACCACATCACGAAGTGTTCACAGTTACTGAACAACACATCGTATCGATGCTCGCCCAGCCGTGTACGGGCACGTTTGAGGCTCGCTGTTCGGTCATACCGCCTGACAGGGCAAAATTTGCACCAGACCGGCTTACCATCGGAAAACGCATCCAGAGAGGTCATCACGATTTCACCGGGTAGGCCGAGATTAGGCCCCTGGTAGTGGATAACGAGGTCGCCCCCGACATAGAGGCCGTGGTGGGTATAACCGAGGCGAGCGGTCACCAGATGATCGCCTGGGGTGAATCGAGACATGAAGTTAACTCCTTGTGGTCAGGCATAAAAACGAAACAGGGCACCTTGTGGGTGCCCTGGAGTCGGTGTGAAAAGATGTATGCGACCCATCCGCGCCCAACCGAGCAGGGTTGAGTCTTGGGGCAGAAGCTAGCCCGGCTGGACAGTGCCGACCGGGTATTGCTGCTTGAGACGTTTGAGCTATTGGTCGAGCGTTTGGCCAAATCCTGAGTTAGAGCGCACCGGGTGCCTGTGCCGCGCCTTTACCCAATTTGTTGGTTAACGGGGATGCCCGAGTTCGCGAACCCTGTGGTCTGGTCTCCGCTTGCGGTGCCGGTTCGGCTGTCGAATGTTCCCCTTCCTCCACCTGAGGGTAAAACTCTTCCAATAGCATTGGCACTTCTTCATCCACGTCCTCGAACTGACCATTACGCAGCAAGGCTCGCGCCACCGCTTCCATCTCGCTGATTGTCAGTCCCGCCTCCTCATCCAGCATCGCTTCCTGCCGTGCCTGACCGACCGCCTCCGTCAGAGTCAGCTCGTCCCGCAGAGTCAAATCCACGTAGTAGACCGGGGTACGGTAGGACTGGGTGGTGCTCTTGGCCCGTAGCCGTAAGGTCAGCGGCAGATAACGGGTCAGGCCGCCACTCACCGCCTCGAAGTACTTGAGGCGTGCCGCCAGGGTCCGTACCGAGTTATAGCCTGTGGTACGAAAGATAAAGCTGCCGAGCTCATCCCCCTGTCCCTCCACAAACAGGTTGAGTCGTCCGTACAACTTGCAGCCCTGCTGCTGGCCGTAGGGACAGCGCTCCGGACCGGGGCAACTGACTTCCTCCATCCCTTGCGCCCCCACCCGTTTTGCCACCTCTCCATTGCCGACACAGAGCGGCCGTCCAGTCTGGCGGTCAAAGGCGCTGTACTCTGCCCGCAGGTTCAGATCGCTGTCATTGAACAGCACCCGTACCGGAATGGCGCGGATCTTGGCCTGCTCATGCCCTTGAGCGAACTGTTGATGCAAGGGATGGAGCAACCATCCCCCTTTCTGCTGTACCTGGGTGGTGAGGGTGAAACTGTCGTCCTTCTCCGGTACCCATTTCCCCTCTTTCTGTACCAGCTTGCCAATACAGATCCGCCCAATCACGGGCGGGGTAATCGCCAGTCCTTTGATCATGGTGTGTGTCTCCTGACAGCGTGAACTGCTTGAATGGTGAAACGGCGTGAGCCGGGCACTGGTTTGACGTAGTGGCTGAGTAGGTCGGGATGATCCTGCCCGAGTCGTTCCAAGTCCGGTGCCAGACGATCCTTGCTGCGTTTCCAAGTGATCTTGCCGTCGGCAAAGAGTCCTGCCGTAGCCTCTCCCAGCGTGGCCTGTAGCCGCTGCTTGATCTGCGATTCGCGTAGCTCCACTTCCTCCTTGTGTTCGCGCAGATGCAGCAACTCCCCGAACAACTGGTTGAACTCGGGCGAATCGGAGAGATCGACGGTCTCCCCATCATCACGGGGAAATAGCCAGGCCAGTGCCGAGCCTGCATCCTCGGAGCCATCAGGCTCGGGCTGCTGGTCGTGGGTGACCTGATGCCAGAATTGCGCTTCCCGCTCGGTGAGATCCCGGATCTTCTCCTCGTCGCGTTCGATGCGGTAAATCCGAAAATCCTGACCGCCGATGAGCACTGCCACCTCTGCCCAGGCATGGCCGGTGACGGCGAGTTGATGGAGTACCTGACACTGGTAGGCGACCGGCACGCCTTCCTCCCACTGCGGGGCACTGTGATAACTGGCGGTCTTGATTTCGAGGATGCCAGGGCCGTCGGGGTGGCCCACCACCTCCCGGTCGAGATTGGCGAGCATAAAGGTGTGTTCGGGGTGCTGGAGTACCGCATTGACCCGGCGCACCCGGTAGCCGGTGCGCTTGGCATAGACCTGTGCCAACACCGGTTCGAGCTCGATGCCCCACAACACAGCTTCTTTCTGAGAGATATCGTCCGGCTCCTTGCGCCCGGTTTTCTCCAGCCACAGCGACAGCGGGCACTTATAGGGTGAGAGGCCCACCGCCACGGCGGCATCGGACGAGCCAATCCCCAGCTTGCGGATCGCCAACCACTGTTCGCGAGAGAGGTCGGTGGTGGAGGCTAAACGAATGGCCTGACCGTATTTGGCTTTTGCTTTCATCATGACTCCTGATTGACGGCATAAATGCTCCCGCCCGGCCTGATGGCTGGGTAGGGGTCTATGACCAGGGCGGGAGCATACTTCGTTTGTTTTTCGTCCATCAGGCGTACGACGTTAAAAATCTCGGAGAAAAATGATTTTTTCTGCTGAGTTATGAAATATAGCGCGCCATTTTTGAGTAAAAAACATTCAAAATCAAAGTATGCTCCCGCCCTGGGTCTATGACGGGTAAATGAGATGAATCGGTAGAGCGGGGATTACTGCAGCAGAGTAAGGGCCTGATTGAGGGCCTGAGACTTTAGCTGAGCACCCTGACCGAACCAGGCGGAATCGAGGCGATAGTCCTGACTGCGAGCACGGCGATGATGGTCCACATATTCCGTCACCGCATTGACCAGCCCCCAGGCGGTATTCTGGGAACTGGCTAACTCCGAGCCCATACCTGCGCCTTGATACAGTTCGTGGAGCTGTTGAACAGGGCGAGTAAGGATGATTTGATTATCTGCATCCAGCGGTTGAGCCAGCAGGTCACTAAAGAAACGTAGTGCCTCTTCTGTCGCGACAGGACGGGCTGCCAATGCTTTGGTCTGGGTTTTGAATTCATCCCAATGAGCAAGTCCCAACCCTAATTCCTCTTTGACAATAGCCGGATCAAATGTCGTCGAGTGAGAGACTTTGACTGCGCCAGTGCTATTACGTAACGCCATCTGCAGGGTGTTATTACAGACCACCCGCAACGAGGTAAATTGCGCCGTGGTGCAGAGCGTTCCATCGCAACTGGTGGCCAACAGCAAATAAGATTTCACCACATCCCCACCCTTGAGTTTCATGTCCTGGCCGGTACGAGCCAGCGCCCATAATTTTCGACCACCTTTGAGCGACCCTGCGGTTTCCAATTCAAAACCACCCGCATCTACTAGGTCATGGTAGAAATGCAACACCTCGTGTGGCTGCACCACGTTATAACGCTGGGAGACCACTGAGAGCGGTGCCAGGGTATCGGAACGGTAGAGCACCTTACTATCACCATAGGAGCGGAAATGTAGTGCATCGGAAGCAACATTAAACATTACGTCGCTCTGCTCGATGGTCCAGTCCATTCCGGCAGCTTTAAGCCAGATCTCCAAGGATTGTTGTGGGGGCAAGATATTGCCGAGGCCGTGCCAAGGCGTCTGGCCCTGACTCTTATACACAAGTAGCGCCCTGAACGGAACCATTCCCGTTTTCCAGGATCTGATCTTCCATGTGACCTCCTAACATGGTAACGATCATGATAACTTCTGCTCTTC
>NZ_JAPCIZ010000092.1:0-12900 GCF_027707725.1 Aeromonas sp. QDB25
AAGATCAAAGTGATAAAGCGCATGGCATATGGATTTAGGGACTCAGAATACTTTTTTCTGAAAATCAAGGCGGCCTTCCCCGGAAAGCCGCGATGAACCTAAAAAAACCGGCGCACGAGGCGCCGGTTCTGATCGCTTTGCTTGAAAGCGGAGGATTACACCACACCCTGGGTGCGCAGGTAATCCTCGTAGGTGCCGCCGAAGTCGCGGATGCCGTCTTCGGTCAGTTCCAGGATGCGGGTCGCCAGGGAGGAGACGAACTCGCGGTCGTGGGAGACGAAGATCAGGGTGCCCTTGTACATCTCCAGCGCCAGGTTCAAGGATTCGATGGATTCCATGTCCAGGTGGTTGGTCGGTTCGTCCATGATGAGGATGTTGGGGCGCTGCATCATCAGCTTGCCGAACAGCATGCGGCCCTGTTCACCACCGGAGAGCACCTTGACCGGCTTCTTGATGTCGTCCTGGGAGAAGAGCAGACGACCCAGCACGGAGCGCACCGCCTGTTCGTCTTCGTTTTCCTGCTTCCACTGTGCCATCCAGTCGAACACATTGAGATCGGTGTCGAAATCTTCGGCGTGATCCTGGGCGTAGTAGCCGATCTGGGCGTTCTCGGACCACTTGATGGTGCCGGTATCCGGTGCCAGGGCACCGACCAGCGTCTTGATCAGGGTGGACTTACCGATCCCGTTGGTACCCAGGATGGCGACCTTCTCGCCCACTTCCAGCATCATGTTGAGCCCCTTGAACAGGGGACCGTCGCCATAACCCTTGGAGACGCCCTCGATCTCCAGGATGTTGCGGTAGAGCTTCTTGTCCTGCTCGAAGCGGATGAAGGGGTTCTGACGGCTGGAGACCTTCACTTCCTCAATCTTGATCTTGTCGATCTGCTTGAGGCGGGAGGTAGCCTGGCTGGACTTGGAGGCGTTGGCGCTGAAGCGGGAGACGAAGGATTGCAGATCGGCGATCTGGGCCTTCTTCTTGGCGTTGTCGGCCAGCAGGCGCTCGCGGGCCTGGGTGGCAGCCAGCATGTACTCGTCGTAGTTGCCCGGGTAGACCCGCAGCTCGCCGTAGTCCAGATCCGCCATGTGGGTGCAGACGGAGTTCAGGAAGTGACGGTCGTGAGAGATGATGATCATGGTGCTTTCACGATCGTTGAGCACCTGCTCCAGCCAGCGAATGGTGTTGATGTCCAGGTTGTTGGTCGGTTCGTCCAGCAACAGGATGTCGGGGTTGGAGAAGAGCGCCTGCGCCAGCAGTACCCGCAGTTTCCAGCCCGGGGCCACTTCGCTCATCGGGCCGTTGTGCTGCTCGATGGGAATACCGGCACCCAGCAGCAGCTCGCCTGCGCGGGATTCGGCGGTGTAGCCATCATATTCGGCGACCAGGCCTTCCAGCTCGGCGGCCTTCATGTAGTCGTCGTCGGTGGCCTCCAGGTTGGCGTAGATGGCATCGCGTTCAGCGATGGCGGCCCACAGCTCGGTGTGGCCCATCATGACCACGTCCAGTACGCGCATCTCTTCGTAGGCGAACTGATCCTGGCGCAGCTTACCGATGCGCTCGTTGACATCCAGGCTCAC
Source organism: Aeromonas sp. QDB25 (assembly GCF_027707725.1). NCBI lineage: Bacteria > Pseudomonadati > Pseudomonadota > Gammaproteobacteria > Aeromonadales > Aeromonadaceae > Aeromonas > Aeromonas sp. QDB25. The sequence goes on from NZ_JAPCIZ010000092.1 coordinate 1,578, forward strand.
ATTGCCGCCGGTGGGTTCGAGATCGCCGCCGAGGATCTTCATGAAGGTGGACTTGCCACAGCCGTTGGCACCGATGAGGCCGTAGCGGTTGCCGCCGCCAAACTTGACGCTGATGTTCTCAAACAGCGGCTTGGCGCCGAACTGCATGGTGATGTTGTTGCTTGAAAGCACTGGAATGTCCCGGTTGGTCTGTCAAATGGCGCGCATTATGGCACAGATCCCCCGAAAGTTTTAGCAGGAACTGTGATCTGGCTCCATTGCGGGGGGGGGGGAAGGTTTCACGACCAGGCCGGCAACGGGCTCCGGCTTCTCTTGCAGAGGGGAGGCGAGGGGCGGTCATGAAAAAAGCCGGCACTGGGCCGGCTTGGATGCGTGGGATGCCACTTAGTGGGCGGAGGCGCCGGAGGCACCGAGCCCGGTCTGGGATCTGACGAACTGCGGGAAGAACTTCGCATGCTCGTCGGAGGCTGCCTGGGACTTGTCGGTGACCGAGAAGAACCAGATCCCGATGAAAGCCAGCCCCATGGAGAAGAGCGCCGGGTATTCGTAGGGGAAGATGGCCTGGGCATGACCCAGCACCTTCACCCAGACGGTGGGGCCCAGGATCATCAGGGTCACGGCGCTGATGAGACCGAGCCAGCCGCCATAGACGGCGCCACGGGTGGTCAGGCGCGACCAGAACATGGAGAGGAAGAGCACCGGGAAGTTGCAGCTCGCCGCGATGGAGAACGCCAGGCCCACCATGAAGGCGATGTTCTGCTTCTCGAACAGGATGCCAAGGCCGATGGCGACCACACCCAGTACCAGGGTGGTCATCTTGGAGACGCGCAGCTCGTCGGCCTCGTTGGCCTTGCCTTCCTTGATGACGCAGGCATAGAGGTCGTGAGAGACCGCGGAGGCCCCCGCCAGGGTCAGCCCGGCCACGACCGCCAGTATGGTGGCAAACGCCACGGCGGAGATGAAGCCCAGGAACAGGCTGCCGCCCACCGCATCGGCCAGATGGACCGCCGCCATGTTGGTGCCCCCCAGCAGGGCGCCGGTGGCGTCCTTGAAGTCCGGGTTGGTGCTGACCAGCAGGATGGCGCCAAAGCCGATGATGAAGGTGAGGATGTAGAAGTACCCGATGAAGCCGGTGGCATAGAACACCGATTTACGGGCTTCCTTGGCATCGCTCACGGTAAAGAAGCGCATCAGGATGTGGGGCAGACCTGCGGTACCGAACATCAGGGCCAGCCCAAGGGAGATGGCGGAGATGGGGTCGGCGACCAGGCCGCCCGGGCTCATGATGGCCGCACCATTGGCATGCACCTTGACCGCTTCGCTGAACAGGGTACCGACGTCGAAGTTGACGGACTTCATCACCATGATGGCCATGAAGGAGGCACCGGAGAGCAGCATCACCGCCTTGATGATCTGTACCCAGGTGGTGGCCAGCATGCCGCCGAACAGCACGTAGAGCACCATCAGGATGCCGACCAGCACCACGGCCACGTGGTATTGGAGGCCGAACAGCAGCTCGATGAGCTTGCCGGCACCGACCATCTGGGCGATGAGGTAGAGGGCGACCACCACCAGGGAGCCGCTGGCGGAGAGGCTGCGCACCGAGGTCTGCTTGAGGCGGTAGGAGGCCACGTCGGCAAAGGTGTACTTGCCGAGGTTGCGCAGCCGCTCCGCGATCAGGAACAGGATGATGGGCCAGCCCACCAGGAAGCCGATGGAGTAGATGAGACCGTCGTAGCCCGAGGTATAGACCAGGGCGGAGATGCCGAGGAAGGAGGCGGCGGACATGTAGTCACCGGCGATGGCCAGACCGTTCTGGAAGCCGGTGATGCGCCCGCCGGCGGCATAGTAGTCGGAAGCCGAACGGTTGCGCTTGGAGGCCCAGTAGGTGATGAACAGGGTGGCGGCCACGAAGACCACGAACATCACGATGGCCGAGATATTGAGGGGTTGGCGTTGCACCTCGCCGCTGATGGCGTCGGCCGCCAGCAAGGGGGTGGAGATCAGACCTGCCAGCGGCAGCAGAAACTTGCCTTTCATGATTGCGCTCCCTTGAGGATCTTCTGGTTCAGCTCGTCGAACTCGCCGTTGGCACGAAATACGTAGATACCGGTCAGCACGAAGGCCGATACGATGAGACCAATCCCGACCGGGATACCACGGGTGATGCTGGAGCCTTCGCTCAAGGAGGTGCCAAGCCAGCCCGGTGCAAAGGCGATGAGCAGGATGAACGCCAGGTAGAGCCCCAGCATCAGGATGGAGAGGGTCCAGGCAAAACGCTGGCGTTTGGCGACCAGTGCCTGGAAGTTGGGATCTTGCTGGATCCGAAGATACGGTTGCTGTTCCATTGCAGTTCTCCATGACGTTGAGTGTCAGCGGTGGATGAGGGGTTCCCTACCGGACAGCACGGCTGTCCATGTAATCAAAATGTGAATCAAATGTTATTAGTGGACAATTAGACTTTGGGATAAGCCAGCGGGCCGCCCTGATGCAGGCGTACAAAGACAAGGGCGGCGGTGACGGCATCGCTCAGGGCGTCGTGGGGGGGCAGGGCTGGCAGCGCCAGATGGCGACAGATCGCGGCCAGGTGCAGATCGATGGCGGCATCGGGATAGCGGCGATAGAGGTGATCGTGATAGAGGCGGCTCACCTCGATGCCGCGCTGGGGCAGGGTGAGCCGCCACAGCCGTTGGCAGGCGAGGTTGAGAATGCGCAGGTCATAGGCTATGTGATACCCCACCAGCTCACGGGGGCCGATGAACTCCAGCAGCGCGCGCAGCGCGGGCTCCAGTGCCATTCCCTGTTGCAGATCCTGATGGCGCAGGCCGTGGATCACCACCGACTCGGCGGTGAGGTTGTCGGGTGGCAACACCCGCAGGGAGAGCGCTTCACCTGTCAGCAGCCGGTTGCCCCGAATGCGCACCGCCCCGATGGCGACGATCTCGGCCCGGTCGGGATCCAGGCTGGTGGTCTCGAAGTCGAGGGCCACCCATTCGTCGGCCGGGGGGGCGGCAAAGAGCGGGGCAAACTCCCCCTCCCGAAACGTCCTGCCAAGCCAGCGGCGGCGCCAGTGCATCCACATCGCTATTGCCTAAGACGAAAGTGCAAGGTGAGCCATTGCTGGAACTTCTTCACCTGGTGCAGGGCATGGCGCAGCAGATCCCGCTCTGCGGGGCCGAGGTCTGCCACCCGCACCCGTCCGTCTCCCTCCTGCAACTGGCTGCGCAGCCGAAGCCGCATGAACAGCCGGAAGGCCTCCGCCAGATTGGTGCCATAGTCCCGGCTGAGGCGTCCCTGGCCCACCAGGGCCTCGATGCGTCCTGTGGTCGAGGTCTCCAGGATCCCCGCCTCCAGGGAGAGCACCCGGACGCCGTGGACAAGGGGGAAGAGGCCGCCCCGCTTGAGATCCAGCCCCTCCGGGGCTTGCTCCAGTCTGCCAAAGAGGGTGAGGGGGGCGTGAAAGGCGACGGCGGCCCTTGCCATCTCCGCCAGCAGATCCGGCCGGTCGGCGAGGCAGGCCCGCAGGTGGCGGGCGACGGGGGCGAGCCGGGCGCGATCTCCCGTGATGGCCTGGGCATCGGCCAGGGTGGCGAGCCAGAGCAGATCCGCTTCGCTGGCGCGCACACAGGCCTGCTCTATCCCTTGCAGCCAGCCGCCAAGCGGCTTCACCCAGGCCGGGTTGTTGACCATCACCCTGCCCGGGCAAGGGGGATAACCCAGGCGCGCCAGCAGGGCGCTGAAGGCGGCCAGATCCGCCGACTGGGTGGGCCACGGCAGGCCATCCGGCAGGATCAGGGCATTGTCCTGATCGGTTTTCTGGATCTGCTCGCCACGCCCCTCCGACCCCAGCATCAGCAGGCACACCTGCTCTTGCTGCGCCGCAGGGATCACCAGGGAAAAGGCCTTGGCGATCAACTGCTCGTTGATGGTGGCGATGAGCTTCATCAGGAACAGGGTGTGGATCCCCTGGGCAAACAGGGAGCGAATGAGCTGCTGCTGCTCCCGGGCGACCGCCTCGAGGGCGGCCGGGGAGTCGGCGCGGGCGATGCGCAGGGTCAACACATGGGAGTGGGTGGAGAAGAGCCCGAGCACCTGGGTCAAATGCAGGATGCCTGCCACCTCCTGCCCCTGCCAGATGACCAGGCGCTTGATGCGGTGGCGGGTCATCAGCAGCAGGGCATCGAACAGATAGCTCCCCAGTGGCAGACCCGTCAGCGGGGTGGGGGTCAGCACCGCCAGCGGCGCACTGAGCGACAATCCCTTGAGGGTGAGGGCGTGGAGCAGGGTCTTGCGGGTGGCCAGGCTCAGGCTGCCGTCTGCTCCGGGATAGAGCAGGCAGTCGGTGCCCCTGGCCACCATGGCCTCGGTGGCGGCCAGGAGCGAGAGGCTGCTTTCCACGATCAGCGGCGCCTGCAGATGGTCGGGAGCGATGCGGGTCAGGATGAACTCTGCCAGGTTCTGCTGTCCGAGCTGGCCGCGGCGCTCCTGCTCCCGCTGGCGCTCCGCCAGGGTGGCGGTGAAGTAGCGGGCGATATGGGGGTGCTCGTCGCACAGGGCCAGAAAGACGGGGCGGGGAATGAGCTGGCAGAGGGTATCTTCCAGGGCGGCGAAACGGTGGCGGCAGTGCCCGTCAAACTGGGCACGGACGTCGAACATGTCCCCCTCGCCATAGTCGCCAAAGGATTGATGGGGGGCAGACTCTTCCACGGCCCCCTTGATGATGAGGTAGAGCCCGGCGGGCTCCTCCCCGGCGTGCTGCACCGTCTGGCCCGCGCGAAAGTAGCAGATGCTGAGGTGCTGACCGAGCCGCTGGCGTGCCTCCTCGTCCAGGCCGTCGAACGGTGGACGGGCAAAATTGAACAGAAGTGACATGAGAGGCTCCACCGTGACCATGGGGCCAGTCTGACAAAGGCTCCACCACCGGGCCAGCCGACTTTAGTCGCAGGCCTGGGGCGGCCTCCCTGTACCTGCCCATAACACTCTGGTAACGTTGTGGTATGACCAGTTGAATCAAAGGACGAAGACGGAGATGGAAAAGCCAAGGGTCAAATGGGTGTTTCAGGAGGGGATCGCCGAGGTGATGCTCTGCCGGGGGGACAAGCTCAACGCACTGGATCGGGCCATGTTCGACGCCATCGACGAGACGCTGAACGCGCTATCCCGGCAAAAAGGGCTGCGGGCCGTGATCCTGCACGGGGAGGGGCGGGCGTTCTGCGCCGGGCTGGATGTGAAATCCATGCTGAGGCAGCCGGTGGCGGCGCTGGAGATCCTCAAGCGCGAGGCGGACGAGGCGACCAACCTGGCCCAGCGGGTGGCCTATGGCTGGCATCAACTGCCGGTGCCCGTGATTGCGGTGACCCAGGGGGTCTGTTTTGGCGGCGGCCTGCAGATAGCGCTCGGCGCCGATTTTCGCTTCAGCACCCCGGATTGCCGCTTCTCGGTGATGGAGATCAAGTGGGGCATCATCCCCGACATGAGCGGCAGCGTCACCCTGCGCAACCTGATGGGGATGGATACCGCCATGGAGCTTGCCATGAGCGGGAGCGAGCTGGAAGCCAGCGAAGCCAAGTCCCTCGGCCTGGTGAGCCGGGTGTGCGCGGATCCTCTGGAAGAGGCGCGGGCCTTTGCCCGGACCCTGATCACCAAGTCGCCGGATGCGCTGGCGGGGATCAAGCAGCTCTACACCCAGGCCTGGGCTCGCAGTGACGAGGCCATGCTCAAGGAAGAGACCCGGTTGCAGAGGCAGATCCTGGGGCGCCCCAACCAGTGGCGGGCGACCCTCAACAGCCTGTTTCGCTGGCGCCTGCCATTCGGACCGCGCCGCAACGCGCTTTGAACCCCTCATCCATCCAACACAAATGAAAATGGCAGCCTAGGCTGCCATTTTGCATTGTGCCGTCTGATTACTTGGCAACGGTATCCGGGTCCGCCTCGAAGGGGTGGCCGGTTTGCTCGCGCATCAGGTTTACTTCGGCGCGGTTTTCAATCCAGTAGTCCGCGTTCTTGATGCCGAGCTTTTCCGGGTGGAACACGGGATCCAGACCCTTGGCCAGCTGTGCCTCGTAGTCCTTGAGGCAGGCGAAAGCCGGCTTTTGCAGCATCAGGATGGCACCGATGTTGAGCCAGGCCATCAGGCCGACCCCGATGTCACCCAGGCCCCAGGCCAGATCGGCGGTCTTGACGGTGCCGTAGACGGTGGCAGCCATCAGCGCAATCTTCAGCAGGAAGGTGAGCCAGGGGCGGTTAATCTTGCGGTTGACAAAAGCGATGTTGGTTTCGGCGATGTAGTAGTAGGCCACGATGGTGGTGAAGGCGAAGAAGAACAGGGCGATGGCGACGAAGTAGTTGCCAAAGCCTGGCATCATGCTTTCCATGGCGGTCTGCACATAGCCGGGGCCTGCCGCGATGCCGGCGATGCCGGTGTAGAGGGCGGCACCGTCCGGGCCCTGCACGTTGTACAGGCCGGTGATGAGCAGCATGAAGCCGGTGGCGGAGCAGACGAACAGGGTGTCGATGTAGACGGAGAACGCCTGCACCAGGCCCTGCTTGGCCGGGTGGCTCACCGCCGCGGCGGAGGAGGCGTGGGGGCCAGTCCCCTGGGCGGCTTCGTTGGAGTAGACCCCGCGCTTGACACCCCACATGATGGCCAGACCCAGAATGGCGCCGAAGCCGGCTTCCATCCCGAAGGCACTCTTCCAGATGAGCAGGATCACGCCCGGCAGTTGGCCGATGTTCAGGGCGATGATGACGCAGGCGACGATGATGTAACCCAGCGCCATGAAGGGCACCACGGTACTGGCGAAATTGGCGATGCGCTTGACGCCGCCGAAGATGATGAAACCGAGCAGCAGCGCCAGACCGGCGGCGGTGACGTTGGGATCGATGTCAAAGGCGGTCTGCAGGCTGGAGCCGATGGAGTTGGCTTGTACGCCCGGCAGCAGCACGCCGCAGGCGAAGATGGTGGCGATGGCGAAGGTCCAGGCATACCACTTCATGCCCAGGCCCTTCTCGATGTAGAAGGCCGGACCGCCGCGATATTCACCGTTGATCTTCTCCTTGTAGACCTGGCCCAGGGTGGACTCCACGAAGGCGGAGCTGGCGCCGAGGAAGGCGACCATCCACATCCAGAACAGGGCGCCCGGGCCGCCGAAGGTGATGGCAGTGGCCACACCGGCGATGTTGCCGGTACCGACGCGACCGGCCAGGGTCATGGAGAGTGCCTGGAAGGAGGAGACACCGGCATCGTTGCCCTTGCCCTGAAACATCAGGCGTATCATGCCTTTCAAGTGACGCAGTTGCAGGAAACGGCTGCGCAGGGAGAAGTAGAGGCCCACCCCCAGACACAGATAGATGAGCGCAGGGCTCCAAATCACGCCATTGATGGCATTGACGATCTCATTCATGTACAACAACTCCTTTGTTGCGCTGTCTTGGCGAGGTCTATATGCCTCGCTCCCTTAACATTGAAATATGCGGTGACCAAGGGGGTCACTCAGGATTGTGCGGGACTTTCGACTGGTTAGTCCGCGGGATTTAACATATCGGTTTGTTCAGGGCCTTCCTAGTGAAAAGTGTTGTGACTTTGTTAATTTGTGAATTGACATTAACAAATGGTGAATGGAACTGGACAAGATTCGGTACATACCCATCATCTGCCGCTTTGCCATGCCCAGAGGGCTGATTGGGGTAATGCAAATAGGAGGCCAGGAGTGGCAACAAGGGAAAACAGATACATCATTCGCCTCGCCGGGGAGGAAGATGGGGCCGGATTGACGGGGTTGTTTGCCCAGCTGGGCTACCCCAACCCTGACGGGGCGGTCAGCGCCAGGCTGGCCCAGCCCGATCCGGCGCGGGAGGTACTGGTGGCCCTGTGCGAGGGGATCCCGGTGGGGGTGCTGGTGTGGCACCACTTGCAACCCATGCACCTTGCACCAGCCTGGGGCCTGATCTCGGCGCTGGTTGTCGATGAGGGTGCAAGGGGCGGGGGCATCGGGGCCCTGCTGCTGGCGGCGGCAGAGCAGCGGGCGGCAGCCCTGGGGTGCGACCAGCTGGAGCTCTCCAGCAGCCTCAAGCGCGAAGGGGCGCACCGATTTTATCTGGCGCAAGGGTATTGCGAGCGTCCGAAACGTTTTGTGAAAGCTGTCTGATTGGCAAGAGGAGTCCGTGTGTTCTGGTCCAAGTTGAAAGAGGTATTGGGTGGTGCATCTCCCCGGGAGCCCCGTCTCCCAGAAGAGCAGGAGTGGCGCGAGGCGCTGGCGGCGGTGCCCATCTTGCAGGGGCTTGAAGAAGAAGAGGCGCAGAAGCTGATGGAGCTGGCGCGTCATTTTCTCTCGCGCAAGACCCTCACCCAGATCGGGGTGGAACTGACGCCCCGCCAGCAGGGGGTGCTGGCCCTGCAGGCAGTGCTGCCCATCCTGCACCTGGGGTTCGATTGGTATCGAGGTTTCCACGAGGTGATCATCATCCCCGAGCCCGTGACCCGTCGTCAGGAGGTGCAGGACGAGTTCGGGCTGGTGAGCGAATTTGAAGAGGAGAACGCCGGTGAATCCTGGCCCCAGGGGCCACTGGTGCTGGCCTGGAGCGAATTGCAGCAGGACGGGGACTGGGACGGATTCAACCTGGTGATCCATGAGCTTGCCCACAAGCTCGACATGCTGGGAGGGGATGCGGACGGTGCACCGCCCCTGCCGCGGGGCATGGATCCCCAGCAATGGACCCGGGCGCTGCAAGGTGCGTTTGACGAGATGAACGATCAGTTGACCAGAGAGGAGGTGACCGAGATAGACCCCTACGCCGCCTCGCACCCCGCCGAATTCTTCGCGGTGTGCAGCGAGAGCTTCTTCACCGATCCGTTGCGTCTGCGCGCCGTCTACCCCGCGGTCTATGACCAGTTCGCCCGCTTCTACGGCCAGGATCCCGCCGCCCGCTACCCGGCCACCCGATTGCTTGCTGGGGATCCCGGGGAGCAGGGCTGACCGGCACTGTGTCCGGGCGGCAGAAACACAAAAGGCACCCCTGAGGGTGCCTTTTTCGTGACAGCGATGTCGCCGGGTGCTTAGGCAGCGGCTTTGAGCTCGACGGGAGCGGCTTTCTTCTGCTCGCCGATGGGCAGCACGGTGCGGCCGAACTGCTCGTTGATCACGGTGGCCATGGCCAGGTAGATGGCGCTGGCGCCGCAGATGATGCCTTCGAAACCGGCGATGGTGCCGATCAGGGTGCTGCCGGTGAAGTCACGGGCGGCCAGCAGGAAGAACAGTACGGTCAGGGAGGCGAACACGAACTGCTTCACGCGCGGGAAGTTGACGGTCCCGATCAGCATGAACAGGGTGAACATGCCCCACATCAGCAGGTACCAGCCCATGTAGGCGTGGGGAGTGGCCTCGGCCAGACCCATGCCCGGCATCATCAGCAGGAACACCAGGCTCCACCAGAAGGTACCGTAGGAGATAAAGGCGGTGACACCGAAGGTGTTGCCACGCTTGTACTCCATGATGCCGGCGATGATCTGGGCCAGACCGCCATAGCACAGACCCATGGCCAGGATCATGGCGCTGATGGGGAAGAAACCTGCGTTATGGATGTTCAGCAGAATGGTGGTCATACCGAAACCCATCAGACCCAGAGGGGCAGGGTTGGCCAATTTTTCGCTCACGTGGCGTTCTCCAAAAATAGAGGTGGGGGTTGATAAAAGACGCGCGATTTTAGGCAGGCTCTTGGCCCCGGGCAAGAGGCGGAAGGGACGAAACAGTAAAAAATAACGGAATTTTTTACCCGGCTAACCATTCGTGCGATCCAGGTAGATGGCAGGTAAATGAATGGTGCGGACAAGGTTGATAAATTGTATTGAGCAGAACGTTTCTGAAAGTTTCATACAGCTCGAGGCGATGGGCTGAGCCGCGCTGTCTACCGTATTTTCATCGCCAAACCTGAGCACCCCTGAGGCCAAAAAATACGCCCATATGCCATCAGACAAGAGGTATCAATAACCGGTTCAATGCAAGCAGCCTGACTGTCTGTCCGCGGCTTCGGCATGGTTGAGCAAGGGGCATTGCGCCGGGCTAGCGAGCTGACGAGGTGGATATCTGAAACAAAGGGTCAGGATGGGGGTGATAAAGTGTTGAACGCGAGCTTGGGTTCTGCAGTTGGCCTTATTCAGTGACGCAGATTGTTGCTGGATAGCCGAGAGGGCTGGCCGGATGAAGGGGGAAAGAAGGAACGCGGGCATGTGCTTGGCAACAGCCCTCGAAAGAAGGGCTCAATCCCAAAGAAGAGGGGGAATGGCATCCCCCTCATCCTGCTGATGTCACCGGCTCAATCGTCCAGGGTCAGTACCACCTTGGCCTCCTTGTCGGCCTCCTTGACCTGGCTGTCCAGCACAAACAGCCGCTCCGGCGCGATCCCCTGGCGGTCTACCAGAAACTCCTTGGTGTTCTGGGCGCGGCGCATGGCCAGATTGCGCAGGGACTTGGCGGTGATGAGCTGCTGATCCCGCAGCAGGATAACCGCCTGGGCGCGCAGGGCCGGACTCGCTTCATCGAGCTTCAGCCGATCGGCCAGATCCCCGAGATCTTCGTTGAAACGGGCCTCATAGGCCTCTGCCAGTGCCGATTGCATGGCGGGGTCCTGCTCCAGCAGATCGAGATCCACCGGATTGCCGGTGATCTTGGCCAGCACCCGCTCGAGCTTCTGGCGCTGTAAGATGGGGCGCTCCTCATTGAAGTTGACCTTGCCGCGAATGTTCATGCTGAGCTTGGGTCTGTCCTTGAGGGCCTGTGCCAGCTTGGTCAGCTTCTCCTGCTGAGTGGGAGTGAGATCCGGCTCACCAGGCAGGAAGGGCAGCTCGTCCAGATCCTCGCTGCCGCCCGCTAGGGAGGCGAGCAGCGAGAAGGGGGAGGTGACCGCCTTGCGCAGGGTGTTGCCGAGCACGTCCCAGAAGATGTTGCCGAGGCTGAAGTCAGGCTGATCCAGATTGCCCTTCACTTTCAGGTTCATCTGGATGACGCCGTTGGCATCGCTCAGCAGAGCAACCGCCAGCCCCAGCGGCAGATCCTTGGCCTGCTCGCTCTTGACCTTTTCCCCCAGTTGCAGCTTCTTGATGGTGATGTCGTTGTCCCCCTCCAGCCGGTTGCCGTGTAACTGGTAGTTGAGCTTCATGGAGAGCTGGCCCTTGTCGATGGCATAACCGGCGTAGGTGCTGGAGTAGGGGGTGAAAGTGGTCGCGAATTCAACTCCGAAGTGCAACACCCGCCAAATCAAGCAACCTGTCGTAGTTCATCAAACACGATCTGCGGTTGCCTGAAATCCAAACATTTGCGCGGTCTAA